>NZ_JBFUJD010000012.1:0-80359 GCF_056401555.1 Caulobacter sp. P4_E5 | reverse complement strand
GACGCTCACCGGAACCCCTCTCTCATGGAGAGAGGGAGGGGCCCGCCGCGTAGCGGTGGGAGGGTGAGTGGGTAGGCGAAGCCCCTGGACGATCTTGGCGCGGTTGCGAGCTAGGTGCCGGCACGCCGGTTGAGGGTGTAACCACTCACCCTCCCACGCCTGCGGCGTGGGCCCCTCCCTCTCTCTCAGAGAGAGGGATTCATGGAGATTCACGGGGATTGAGCGGGCTGTGTCCCCGGCGTTCGCAAGATCGAACCCAACGAATTCAGTGACTTTTCACTTTTACGCGCTCCTGAATGATCCGCGTTCAAACCCGCTGCACAATCATCGCTGTCCCCGTCGCAAGGGGAGGGCGCTTGGATCCGGCCCGAAGCGGCGATGGGGATAGGTTGAGCGGGGCCGCTGGCGGTTCCCGGCGGTGTCGTCAGGTCGCGCGGCTTACTCTTTAGGAGCGCGTGCGGGTGACGGGACCGTCCGGGACCAAATCGTCAGCGGAGCGACAGGGCGGTGATCGATCCAAAACCGCCTATCGTGGATCGCCGAGCTGGAGACGGAATAGCCGATCCAGTTGGTCCACGCCCGTCCGGGGGTAGCGGAGGCCCGAGCAGACAACGCTCACGCCCGCCGTCCTCACGGCAGAGAACAGCCTGGCGGAGCGGTAAGCGAGCCGAAACACACAAACCACAACGGTCTCCGGGTTCGCCCGGCCGCTCCGTCGCCTCCCCACCTAACTTCAGCGGAAAGCCGCGTGAAGCGGCGGAGCCATGTCCCCGAGAGCGTGCGACGCGATGAACCCTCTCCGCTTGCCAATCCGCCTAGATCGCCGACCGCCTTGCCAGCTCGGTCCGCCGCGCGGCCACCTCGTTGCGGGCCCGTTCCAGGGCGTCGATCTCGGTGGCGGTCAGCAGGTTGTCGATGACCCGGCCCAGATGTTCGCGCATGGCGTTGCGGGCGTTGGTGGGATCGCGTTCGCGCAGGGCCATCAGGACTTCCTGGTGGTCGTCGATCAGCGGGCGAACCCCGACCTGGCGGGCCCGCTCCAGCATGGCCCGGCACAGGGGCGACTTGTAGCGCAGGTCCCAGAGGTTCTCGACGACGGTGACCAGGGCGCTGTTGCGGCTGGCCCGGGCGATGGTGACGTGGAAGCGGCGGTCGGCGCGCTCGCCCTTCACGTTGTTGTCGTTCTCGGTGACCATGTCGTCCATGATCGCGGCCAGCTCGGCCAGTTCCTCGTCGGTGATGGTGGCGGCGGCCAGGGCGGCGACCTCGCCCTCGATCAGGCGACGGGCCTCGGTCAGCTCGAAGGCGCCGATGTCCAGGTCGGGGGCCGGGGCCTCGGGGCGAGGGGCCTCGGTGACGTAGACGCCAGAACCGTGGCGCGCCTCGACCAGGCCGCGGATTTCCAGCGCGATCATCGCTTCGCGCACGGTGGGGCGGCTGACCTTGTAGTCCTCGGCCAGGTCGCGTTCGGAGGGCAGCCGCTGGCCGGGCTTATGCACGCCATCGCGAATCGCATCGGCGATCGAGTTCGCCACCTGTTGGTAGAGCTTGCGGGTTTCCGTCGTGGAGGTGGTCATCTGCTTACTATCCATCCGACCGCGCCGGCCTCGTCGCAGCCTATTGTATGGGCCTGGGTGACGCTACACCGCACGCTTTCACGCAAAGTGGCAAGGCCACTAGCATCTCGCCAGATATGTCTGTAAAAGTGGTCAGGCCACTTTCCGCTCAGGTAGCTCAATAGGTCCATGCTTAAGATCATCGACGCCAAGGTCATCGTCACCTGCCCCGGCCGCAATTTCGTGACCCTCAAGATCACGACCGAGGACGGGATCACCGGCGTCGGCGACGCCACGCTGAACGGCCGCGAGCTCGCGGTGGTCAGTTATCTGAAAGATCATATGATTCCCTGCCTGATCGGGCGCGACGCGCACCAGATCGAGGACACCTGGCAGTTCTTCTATCGCGGCTCGTACTGGCGCGGCGGTCCGGTGGGCATGAGCGCCCTGGCCGCCGTCGACATGGCGCTGTGGGACATCAAGGCCAAGGTGGCCGGCCTGCCGCTGTACCAGCTGCTGGGCGGCGCCAGCCGGGTCGGGGTCACGGTCTACGGTCACGCCAACGGCGAGACCATCGAGGACACCATCGCCGAGGCCGTGAAGTACAAGGCCCTGGGCTACAAGGCCATCCGCCTGCAGACCGGCGTGCCGGGCCTGGCCAGCACCTACGGCGTCTCGGGCGACAAGATGTTCTACGAGCCGGCCGACGGGAACCTGCCGACCGAGAACGTCTGGTCGACCTCCGCCTATCTGAACCACGCGCCCAAGCTGTTCGCCAAGGCCCGCGAGGTGCTGGGCTGGGACGTGCACCTGCTGCATGACGTCCACCACCGCCTGACCCCGATCGAGGCCGCGCGCCTGGGCAAGGACCTGGAGCCCTACCGCCTGTTCTGGATGGAGGACTCGGTCCCCGCCGAGAACCAGGCCGGCTTCCGCCTGATCCGCCAGCACACCACCACGCCGCTGGCCGTCGGCGAGATCTTCTCCAACATCTGGGACTGCAAGACCCTGATCGAGGAGCAGCTGATCGACTATCTGCGCGCCACCGTGCTGCACGCGGGCGGGATCACCAACCTGAAGAAGATCGCCGCCTTCGCCGACCTGCACCACGTCAAGACCGGCTGCCACGGCGCCACCGACCTGTCGCCGGTGACCATGGCCGCGGCCCTGCACCTGGGCATGGCGATCCCGAACTTCGGCCTGCAGGAATATATGCGTCACACGCCGGAAACCGACGCCGTCTTCCCGCACGCCTACACCTTCGCCGACGGCATGCTGCACCCGGGCGACCAGCCGGGCCTGGGGGTCGACATCGACGAAACCCTGGCTGAAAAATACACCTATAAACGCGCCTACCTACCAGTGAATCGTCTGCAAGACGGCACCATGTTCAATTGGTAAAGCCAAATTGGCTTGACATCTGACGGGTGGCGGCAAGATTGGTCATGCCAACTTGCCGCCGATCCTCGTCGCGCGGCTTCTCCGTTGCGAGTAAGCGATGCGCCTTCTGACCTCTCTCCTCCTCACGACGACGGCCCTGATGGTCGCGGCCACGCCCGCCCTGGCCGCCTCGACGCCCCAGGTTTCCGGCGCCGCCCAAGGCCCGCGCGGCCCGATCTACGCCGGCGCGGTGGCGCCGATGAACCGCACGATCGAGACCCGCCTGCTGCCGCAGATGGCGGTGTTGCTGGACAAGCTGCTGGCCGAAAAGCGCGACATGACCCTGGACGGGGTCAAGGTGTTCGAGGCTGACGACAAGTTCCTGCCCGGCAAGATCGCCATCGGCCTGGCCTATCTGGTGGTCGACACGCCACGCACCGATCCGAAGTTCGCCAAGTACCTGGCCGCCTATCGCCAGATCGCCGACCTGACCGTCGGCGACGCCAACGACACCTGGGGCATCTACTACTACTGCCAGGCCCTCTCGATGCTGAAGGAGGCCGGTCTGCTGGACCAGGCGGTCTCGCCCGAAACCCAAGCCAAGCTGAAGGCCAAGCTGGACTGGCGCCGCTTCGTGCGCACCGACGACCTGACCCTGATCAACCTGCCCAACAACTATTACGGCGTCGCTTTCAGCGTGGCGCGGCTGCGCTATCAGCTGGGCTGGGAGGACGCCTCGGCCAGCGAGGCCCTGCTGGGCAAGACGCTTGAGCACTACCGCAAATATTCGGGCGAATACGGCTTCGCCGACGAGACCGCCGGCGAAGGACGTTTCGATCGCTACAGCGTGCTGCTGATCGGCGAGATCAGCCACCGCCTGATCGAGGCCGGCATGCCCGCCTCGCCCGAGGTTCGCGCCTGGCTGCGCCGCTCGGTCGACCTGATGCTGCCGCGCCTGAACCTGCGCGGCGAAGGCTTCGAGTACGGCCGCAGCATCGGGACCTACGGTGAGACGGCCTTCCTGGAGGTGCTGACCGCCGCGGCCAAGCTGGACGTGCTGACGCCCAAGGAAAAGACCATGGCCTACGCGTTCAGCACGCGCGTGGCGGCCCGCTACATGGACTTCTGGTTCGATCCCAAGATGGGGTCGGTGAACATGTGGGAGCACGGCCGCCGCACCGACACCTATCGCGGCAAGCACCGGATCCTGGGCGAGAACCTCAGCCTGGGCCGGCAATACATCTATACCAGCGCCATCTGGGACGAGCTGGGTTTCAAGGACAAGGCGCCCGATCCCGGCTACGCGACGTGGCTGAACACCCTGCCCAAGCGCTCGGTGACCTGGTTCGCGCGCGGCAAGAACGATCGCCTGGTGATCACCCTGCGCGACGCCACCGGCGGGAAGGGCGGCCGCGTCATCGGTCTGCCGATCATCAACGGCGGCGAAACCCAGCACATGCACACGCCCTACTACCCGATCCCGTTCTCGCCGGGGATGCTGCAAGGCGTGGCCGACGCAGTGTTCCCGCAGCTGCTGCCGCGCATCACCCTGGCCGACGGCGCCCAGCTGGCGCCGCTGGCCTACGCGGCCCACGTCAAGATCGACGAGCAAGGCCCACGCACGGTGGTGACCTATGATCAGGACCAGCTGGACCGGCTGGGCCAGCGGGCGCCGGTCGCCGATGACCGCTTCAGCGTCAAGACGACCTATGTGCTTGAGCCGGGCCGCATCCGCCGCACCGACGTCTTCACGCCTAAGGGCGCTGTTCCGGTCAAGGTCGTGGACCTGACCTTCGCCAGCTTCTCGGGCAAGGCCGTGACCAAGGGCGGCGCGACCACCTTCGGGACAGGCGACGTGACCGGCTTCACGGTCGAGGGGCTGAGCTGCTCGACCCAACCGTTGGTCGACGACAAGGCCTATCGGTCGCCGACCGGGGCGATGACTGCCCTGACCAGCTGCACGGGCGAGGCCGCCGAAGGCCAGCCGATCACAGTGAGCTGGACGATCGCCTACAAGTAGCCCGTCAGGCCGCCGCTGTGGGCGTGCGCCCGCATGTCCCTGCCTCGGCCGCCTAACGCCATGCCGTCTACGCGCCATCGCCAAAGCCGGCGGTCTGGCGCCCCGGGGCCATGGCTGGCGCGCCTGTTAGCGTTCAGTGTCGGAAGAAAGCGCCATTTCAGCCGGAAAGTGCCATATGCTTTTAATACCGGTACCATTTCAAATGAACCCGTCGTGATAACCATGTATTTAAGCGAATTGAATTAGCACTGTCTGGTGCAATGTCGGATTTACGACGAACAATTGTTCTGCTTTACCACTTTGGTGCTCGTAATCCCCGAAATGGGGTGGTAGCGTCTAGACATCGTCGGCACGGTCTTTCTCGAGCGCCGATGACTGAGAGACGAAGCCTTTGGCTCCCCTCCCGCTCGAAAGGCCGGAGCTTGTGTCATGCCTACCTATCTTTTCTATCCGAGACGGGCGGACGGCGTGTCCTTGACCTTCATCGCGGAAGCGGCCCAGGACGACCGCGACGCGCTTGAGTTGGCTGGCGAGATCGCCGCGGCGCACGACTGTGTTGGCGTCTTCATCTGGGAGCCCTCGGCGATCGAAGGCCGGGATCGTTTTGTTGGCCAGGTTCAGCGCCCGAGCACCAGGGCTTTGCACGAAAGCCCTGGCCAACAGGGAGCCGCCGCGACGTTTTAAGCGTTACCGGGCCTCCTGAAGGAGGTCGCCCGTGGATAAGCTGTTCGCCAAGTTCGCCAACGTCACCGCCAAGGCCGCGGGCAGTCCGCCCGCCTTCTTGATGTGCATCTCCCTGGTGGCGCTGTGGGCCGCCTCGGGACCGATCTTCAAATTCTCCGAGACTTGGCAGCTGGTGATCAACACCGGCACCACGATCATCACCTTCCTGATGGTCTTCCTGATCCAGAACACCCAGAACCGCGACGGCGTCGCGCTGCAGACCAAGCTGGACGAACTGATCCGCGCCACCACCGACGCCGAGAACGAGTTCATCGGCATCGAGACGCTGACCGACAAGGAGCTGGAGGCGATGCACGCCCACTGCAAGGAGCGTGCGGATCGCCACATGCGCAAACTCCAGCGGCTGGCAGCCGAGCAGGACGCCCGGGCCGCCAAGCGCAAGACGGCCAGGTCGGGGGCCAAGAAGGCGCCGTCGACGGGGGCCAAGGCGGCGAGCCGCGCCAAGGCTTTGAAAGCCGGCTCCCAGGACTAAGCCGGCCGATGACATCAGACCTTGGTAGGATGGACGTCAGATATCATCGAGGATAGCGGTAACACCGAGTCGATCCAGCGCGTCATGACGAGCGCGCGGCGCGATGGGGAGAACCGCCTTGCCCAAACTGCGCGCTCTGCGCTGGTGGATCATCGGCCTGGTCATGCTGGGCGCGATCGTCAACTACCTGACCCGCTCGACCATGGGCATCGCCGCGCCGACGATCCTGAAGGATCTCGACATCACGGTGCGGGAATATTCCTGGATCACCAGCGCCTTCCAGATCGGCATCATGCTGCAGCCGTTCTGCGGCTACGTGCTGGACACCCTGGGCCTGCGCACCGGATTCGCGATGTTCGCGGCCGCTTGGTCGGTGATCGCCATGGCCCACGGCCTGGCCAGTAACTGGCAGGGCTTCGCCGTCCTGCGGGGCTTCCTGGGCCTGGCCGAAGGCTCGGCCCAGCCGGCCGGCATGAAGGCCGTGGCCACCTGGTTCCCGGCCAAGGAGCGGGGCTTCGCCGGGGGGGTGTTCAACATCGGGGCCTCGTTTGGCTCGGTGTTGGCGCCGCCGTTGGTGGTGTGGGCCGCGCTGACCTGGAACTGGCGGGCGGCCTTCGTGTTGACCGGGATCCTCGGCCTGGCCTGGGTGGCCCTGTGGCTGGCCTTGTACCGCTCGCCCGACCAGCACCCGGCGATGACCGACGACGAGCGCGCCCGCATCGCCGCTGGCCAGGAGGCGCACCTGACCGACGCCGGAACCCGGCCGTCGATCATCTCGATCCTCAAGCAAGGCCAGTTCTGGGGCATCGCCCTGCCGCGCTTTCTGGCGGATCCGACCTGGGGGACGCTGTCCTTCTGGGTGCCGCTGTACCTGTCGCAGACGCGCGGTTTCGACCTCAAGCAGATCGCCATGTTCGCCTGGCTGCCGTTCGTGGCGGCCGACCTGGGCTGCATGTTCGGACCGGTGATCGCCCATTTCCTGCAGAAACGCGGCGTCTCGCTGATCAACGCCCGGCGCTGGGCCTTCACCCTGGGCGCGGCGATGATGACCGGCATGATCTTCGTCGGCCGGGTCGAGAGCCCCTATGCCGCCATCGCCCTGCTGTGCCTGGGCGGCTTCGCCCACCAGACCCTGTCGGTCACCGTCATCACCATGGCCTCGGACCTGTTCCGCCGTGACGAGGTCGCCACCGTGGCCGGTCTCGCCGGCATGATGGGCAATCTGGGCGTGCTGATCTTCTCGCTGCTGATCGGCGGTCTGGTGACGACGATCGGCTATGACCCCTTCTTCGTCGCCCTGGGCGTGCTGGACATCCTGGGCGCCATTCTTCTCTGGACCCTGGTCAAGGATCGCATCGCGCCCACGGCGCAGCCGGTCATCCAGATTCCCAATCCGTGAGCGTTCCCTTGATCCGCAATCCAATCCTGCGTGGCTTCAATCCCGATCCGTCGATCATACGGGTGGGGCAGGACTACTATATCGCCGTCTCGACCTTCGAGTGGTTCCCGGGCGTCCAGATCCACCACTCGCGCGACCTGAAGAATTGGCGCCTGCTGAGCCGGCCGCTGCGTCGCGCCAGCCAGTTGAACATGCTGGGCGATCCCGACGGCTGCGGCGTCTGGGCTCCGTGCTTGACCCATGCCGACAGCAAGTTCTGGCTGATCTTCACCGACGTGAAGCGCTATGGCCGCACCACGGTCGGCGGCGCGTCGGGGGCCTCTTTGCGCGACTTCCACAACTATCTGGTCACGGCCGACACGATCGACGGCGAGTGGTCCGATCCCGTCCATCTGAACAGCTCCGGCTTCGACCCGTCGCTGTTCCACGACGACGATGGCAGGAAGTGGCTGGTCAACCAGCTGTGGGACCACCGGCCGGGCAAGACCCGCTTTGCCGGCATCGTGCTGCAGGAATATTCGGTCGCCGAGGCGCGGCTGGTCGGCGAGCGCAAGGTGATCTTCGAAGGCACGCCGATCGGCCTGACCGAGGCCCCGCACCTCTATAAGCGCGACGGCTGGTACTATCTGATCACCGCCGAGGGCGGCACCGGCTGGGGCCACACCGCGACCATGGCCCGCTCGCGGACGATCGACGGCCCTTATGCGCTGCACCCCGACACCTATCTCCTGACCGCCCGCGACCGGCCCGACGCGCCGCTGCAGCGCGCCGGCCACGCCGACCTGGTCGAGACCGCCGACGGCGAGACCTATGCGGTCTATCTGGTCGGCCGACCGATTCCCAATCGGGGCCGCTGCACCCTGGGGCGCGAGACCGCGATCCAGAAGCTGGTCTGGGGCGACGACGGCTGGCCGCGCACCCTGGACGGTTCAGGCGATCCGACCCTGGAGACGCCCGCGCCTGACCTGCCCGAACAGCCCTGGCCCGCCGCGCCGGCGCGCGCGGACTTCGACGGCCCCGACCTGCCGATCGACTTCCAATGGCTGCGGACGCCGTTCCCGGAGCAGATCTTCAGCCTGACGGCCAAGCCGGGATCGCTGCGCCTCTACGGCCGCGAAAGCCTGGGCAGCGTGTTCAACCAGGCCCTGGTCGCCCGCCGCCAGCAGGCCCACTGCTATTCGGCCGCCACGGTGTTGGACTTCGAACCGGCCCACTTCCAGCAGGCCGCCGGGCTGATCTGCTACTACAACGGCTCCAAGCTGCACTATCTGCACGTCACCCATGACGCCGAGATCGGCAAGCATCTGCGGGTCATGACCTGCACGCCGGACAGCCCGCAGGCCGACAGCTTCACCGCCCCGGTCCCGCTGGCCGCCGGTCCGGTCGAGCTGCGGGTCGAGGTCGATTTCGAGCGCCTGCGCTTCGGGTTCCGGCAAGGGCAGGGGGCCTGGACCTGGCTGCCGGAGGGGTTCGACGCCAGCATCCTGTCCGACGAGGCCACCGCGCCCGGCGCGCCGAACTTCACCGGCGCCTTCGTCGGCATGGCCTGCCAGGATGCATCGGGGCACGGCGCGCCGGCCGACTTCGACTGGTTCGAGTACGAGGAACGGGAATACCGGCGCCAGAAATTGTGAATTGAGTGAACGGCGTTCACCCTTAGTGTTCCGTCCAGGAGCCGCTCCAGACGGCCCAGGGAGAACGCCATGAACGCCCCTGTTTCCATTTCCCAGGACCAGGCCGTCGACTATGCCGGCCTGACCGTCACCCCCGCTGGCACGGTGCTGGGGGCCGAGATCTCGGGCCTCGACCTGCGGGAAGAGCTCAAGCCCGAGATCGTCGCGGCGATCCGCGCGGCCCTGCTGCGCCACAAGGTGGTGTTCTTCCGCGACCAGGACATCAGTCACGAGGACCATGTCCGCTTCGGTCGCTACTTCGGCGACTTGGAGGGGCATCCGGTCACGGCCCATGTGCCGGGCTTCCCCGAGATCCTGCACATCGAGGCGGCCGACGGCATGAAGCTACGCGAGGAGATCGTCCCGATCGTCCGCGCCGCCAACAAGTGGCACACCGACGTCACCTTCCGCGAAGCGCCGTCGATGGGCGGGGTGCTGCGGGCCCGCCACCTGCCGCCGATGGGCGGTGACACCCTGTTCGCCGACACCGCCGCCATCTATCGCGACCTACCCCAGGCGCTGAAGGACAAGATCGCCGACCTGACCGCCGAGCACGACATCATCCAGAGCTACGGCTACCGCGTCGACGAGGCCAAACGCCAGGAGCTGCGGGCGGCCTATCCGGTCATGGTCCATCCGGTGGTGCGGACCCATCCGGAGACCCGGGAGAAGCATCTGTTCGTCAACAAGGTCTTCACCACCCGGATCCTGGGCCTGCCCGACGACGAGGCCAAGGCGCTGCTGCATGACCTGCTGGATCGGGTGAAGACGCCCGAATATCAGGTCCGCTTCCGCTGGACCCCGAACGCCATCGTCTTCTGGGACAACCGCGCGACCCAGCACTACGCCACCCTGGACTACTGGCCCCAGGAGCGGATCGTCGAGCGGGTGACGATCAAGGGCGACAAGCCGTTCTGATCTTGGAATTGGCGGCGGGATTGTTCCCGCCGCTCGCTAAAGCGCCGACGCCAGCAGCTGAACGCTGTTGATCACCACGGCCCACAACAGCAGCGCCATGGACAGCGGAAGCACTCGGCGCGCCATGACGGCGCGGGGATCGATGCTGAAGGCGACGCTGCTGGACGACATGGCGAGCTTCCTGCAATCGTTTTCAGGGAAAAATACGAGACGGAAGCGTCTGAGCCACTGGGCATCGAACGATCAAAACGCACGCGCTGTTGGGTAGACTTTTGTTCCGATTGGGTCGCGCCGAGAGGCGAAATGCGTGATCGGAAAGAAAACCGGCTGGTCCTGCCCTAAGGGCCTGGYCAGCCGGCTGGTACAAAAAAAGGTGTCGGACGCGGTGGGGTGCGCCGAGTTCCATAGTCATCGACGAGTCTGGGGCCTATGGCAACGCTCTCTATGGTCGTACTCGTGCGACAAAGACGCACAGAACCTTGCCTTGCCTGGATTTCAGGCGATCTCGCAGCGCGTCGGCGGCGACCCGTCGGTCGAAAATGAGCCCCGTCGACCCGCCGCGCTTTAGGCCTGGGTCGGGCGCGCGGCGCCGACGCCGAGAACCCGGAAGGCGACAAGGACCAAACCGCCCGTGAGGGTCAGGCAGGCGGCCAGGAACAGCATCGGCGCCAGGTTGTTGCCGGTGGCGTCGCGGATCATCGGCACGACGTTCTGGGCGATGAACCCGCCCAGATTGCCGACCGCGTTGATCGCCGCGATACCCGCCGCGGCGCGGGCTCCGGAGAGAAAGGTCGGCGGCAGGCTCCAGAAGCCGGGCTGGCCGGCGAAGATGGCGGGAGCGGCGACGCACAGCAGGGCGAACTTGGCCCAGGTCCCGGGCACGACGACGCTGAGCACCAGGGCCACGGCCGCGATCAGCGGTGGGCCCGCCACGTGCCAAACCGTGAAGCCGCGACGGGCGGCGTGGCGTGGCACGAACCACAGGGCGGCGGCGACCAGCACCCAGGGGATGATGTTGATCAGGCCGTTCAGGGTGTTCGACACGCCGAACGCCTTGACGATGGTCGGCAGCCAATAGCTCAGCCCATAGGCCCCCAGCGGCATGCCGATATAGAGGCCCGCCAGCATCAGCACGCGCGGGTCCAGGATCGCCTTCCAGGCGCCGGCGTGGTTGATCTCCGCGCCGCCATGCTCGGCGGCCAGGGTCTGGGCCAGCCAGGCTTTCTGGTCGGGCTCCAGCCACGGCGCCTTGTCGGGCCCGTTGGGCAGTTTCCACAGGACGTAGGGCGTCATCAGTACAGCCGGCAGGCCCGTGGCCAGGAATACCCATTGCCAGCCCGCCAAGCCGCCCAGGCCGTGCAAGTCCAGCAGTGCGCCGCCGACCATGGCGCCGACGGCGTTGGCCAGGGCCGAGGCGACCATGAACAGGCCGACCATCCGCGCCCGATGGCCTTGCGGGAACCACAGGGTCAGAACGTACAGCACCCCGGGGAAGAACCCGGCCTCGGTCACGCCCAGCAGAAAGCGCAGGACGTAGAACATCGTGGCGTTCTGGGTGAAGCCCAGCGCCAGGGTGACCAGGCCCCAGGTGAACATGATCCGCGCGAACCAGACCCGCGCCCCGACCTTGGCCAGGATCAGGTTCGACGGGGCCTCGAACAGGAAATAGCCGATGAAGAACAGGCTGGCGCCCAGGCCATAGGCGGCCTCGCTGAGGCCCAGGGCCTGGACCATGTCCAGCTTGGCGTAAGAGACATTCTGCCGGTCGATATAGGCGATCAGGTACATCAGGCAGAACAGCGGCATCAGCCGTGTCGTCACCCGGCGAACGGTGGAGGCTTCGAGGCTCATGCGACGGTCACCGGGGTCAGGAGGGCGGCGGCGGGCGTGTCGCTCCAGCCGTCGGCGGAAATGGCGAAGGCGGCGCGGGCGCGAATGTCGTCCGACGAGGCGCCGACCATCAGTTCGATCTTGCCCTTCTGGACCCGCCAGCGCCCGGCCTCCCAGAAGGCGCACTGGCGCGCCGAGAGCTTGAAGGTCACGCGACGGGTCTCGCCGGGCTTCAGGGCCAGGCGCCGGAAGCCGCGCAGTTCCTTCACCGGACGGGCCACGGCGGCCAGCGGATCGCGCATGTAGAGCTGCACCACTTCGTCGGCGGCGACCTTGCCGGTGTTGGTGATGGCGACCGTGACCGACACCGTATCGTTCGGGCCGATCGCGGCCTTGTCCAAGGTCAGGTCCGAATAGGCGAAGCTGGCGTAGGAGAGGCCGTGGCCGAACGGATAGACCGGCCCGATGTCCAGGTCGTGGTAACGGGCGGTGTCCTTGGCCAGGTCCGGATCGGCGGGGCGRCCGGTCGGATAGTGGGCGTAGGTCTCGGGCAAGCCACCGGCGTTGCGGGGCAGACCCATCGGCAGGCGGCCGGCCGGAGAGACCTCGCCCAGCAGGATGTCCGCCAGAGCCGGGCCGCTCTCGACGCCCAGCAGCCAGGTCATCAGCGAGGCCGGGGCCTTGGCCAGCAGCTCGGGAATGGCCAGGGGGCGGCCGCCCATCACCACCAGCACCACCGGCTTGCCAGTCGCCAGCACGGCGTCGGCCAGGGCCTTCTGGCCGCCGGGCAGGGACAGGTCCGCGCGGCTACGGGACTCGGCGCTGTGGTCGAAGTCCTCGCCGACCACCAGCAGGGTCACGTCGGCCGCCTTGGCTGCTTCCACGGCGGCGGCGACGCCCGAGAGGTCATCGCTGCGCGGCGCCGCGCCGGGGACGTAGGTCACGCCGGGCAGGCGGGTCTTGAGCGCCGCCAGCAGGGTGACCGCGTCGGTCTCCTCGCCGCGCGCCTTCCACGAGCCGATGGCGCTGCGGGCGTCGTCGGCCAAAGCCCCGACCACCGCGACCTTGGCGGTCTTGGCCAGCGGCAGCAGGGCGCCGTCGTTCTTCAGCAGCACCACCGCCTTGCGCGCCGCGTCGCGGGCGATGGCGCGGTGCGGGGCGCTGACCATCACGGTCTTCTCGCGCGCCACGTCGCCGAAGCGGTAGGGATCGTCGAACAGGCCCAGGCGCGCCTTGGTCAGCAGGATGTGACCGACGGCCTGGTCGATCAGCGGCAGCAGGCTGGGATCCTCGGCCACGGCGGTCTTCAGGTGGGCGGCATAGACGCCGCCGGCCATGTCCATGTCGACGCCGGCCTTCAGGGCCAGGGCGGCGGCTTGAGCGGGGGTCTCGGCGATCCCGTGGGCGATCAGCTCGGCGATGGCGTTCCAGTCGCTGACCACGATGCCGTCGAAGCCCCACTTGTCGCGAAGCTGGCCGCGCACCAGGGCGGCGTTAGCGGTGGTCGGCACGCCGCCAATGTCGTTGAAGGCGGTCATGAACGAGCCCGCGCCCGCCGTCTTGCCGGCGTGGAAGGCGGGCATGACCACCTCGTTCAAGGTCCGCTCGGAGAGGTCGGCGCTGTCGTAATCGCGGCCGCCGGCCACCGCGCCATAGGCGCCGAAGTGCTTGACGCAGGCCAGCACCGTGTCCTGCCCCGCGAGGTCTTTCGTCTGGAAACCCTCGGTCTGGGCCACGGCCATGACCGAGCCCAGATAGGGATCCTCGCCCGCGCCCTCGACCACCCGACCCCAGCGCGGGTCGCGGGCGACGTCGACCATCGGGGCGAAGGTCCAGTGCAGGCCGCTGATGCTGGTCTCGACCGCCGCCATGCGGGCGCAGGCGCGATAGGCCTCGGGATCGAAGGTGGCGGCCATGGCCAGYGGCACGGGATAGAGGGTGCGAAAGCCATGGATCACGTCGATGGCGAACAACAGCGGGATCTTCAGCCGCGACTCCTCGACGGCGACCTTCTGCAGGTCGCGCAGGAACTGGGCCCCGGCCACGTGCAGGTACGAGCCGACGCCGCCCTGGCGGACCAGGTCGAGGGCGGCGGCGTCGATCTTGGAGTTCAGCGCCTTTTGCCGACCGCCGGCCGGCTGGTGCATCTGGCCGATCTTCTCGTCCAGGGTCATCCGCGCGAGCAGAGTCTTGATCCGCTGGACGTGGGCCGCGGTCGGCGGCGCGGCCTGTCCGGGGCGCGGCGTCAGCAGGGTGGTCGCCAGGGCGATGCCGCCCGCCATCACGTTCCGCCGCGTCGTCATGCCATCCCCATCGTGCGATCTCTTGGGCGAGCGCCAAGCGTTGGGATAACGCCCCCCCGATGGGAGCGCTATCCGAAAGCCGCGCCCGATCCCCACGACTTTGGTCGTAGAGAGGGGCGGGAGGGGAGGTGCGTTACTTCCCCGCTTCCTTCTCCTTGTAGAAGCCTTGCAGCACCCAGAACGCCGGCTTGCGGCGGCCGGTCGGCGAGACCAGACCCTTGCGGTTCCAGCCCTGCTGGTAGATCGGGTGCTGACGGCGCGGGCTGCGGAAGTCCTTGAGGATCCAGGGCGACATGCCGCGCATGGTCGGGATCTTGCGGGCCATGGCCAAGGTCTTCTCGTAGTACTTCTTCTGGAAGTCCTCGGAGAACTTGCGGATCAGCACAGGGTCGTTGAAGCCGGCCAGGGCGTCGGCCCCGAACTCGGAGAGCACCATCGGCTTGTCGGTGACCTTCCAGGCGATGTCGGGCAGGGCGTCCAGGGCGTCGTCGCTGTACCAGCCGTTGTAGGTGTTGGCCGACAGCACATCCAGCTTGTCGGCCAGCGGATCGTTGAGGCCCATCAAGGGGCGGCCGTCCGCCGTCTTGCGGTCGGTCAGCAGGGCGGCGGTGACCAGGCGGCTGTCGTCCAGCGTCCGGACGTCGTCGACCAGCTGATAGAGGAAGGTGTTGCGAGCGTCGGTGATCGGCGTCTCGTTGGCCACGCTCCACATGATGATCGAGGCGCGGTTGCGGTCGCGGCGGATGTTGTCGGCCAGCATGTCGCGCGCCAGCTTCATCGTGCGCGGATTGGCGAAGTCGACCAGCCAATAGACCGGGATCTCGCTCCAGACCAGCAGGCCCATCTCGTCGGCGACGCGGGTGGTGACCTCGCTGTGCGGATAGTGGGCCAGGCGCACGAAGTTGCCGTGCAGGCCGTCCTTGACCTCGGACAGCAGGGCGCGGGCCCCGGCCTCGGTGATGGTGCGGGCGGGGTTCTCGCCGAACTCCTCCTCGTGGATCGAGATGCCGCGCAGGAAGATCGGCTTGCCATTCAGCAGGATCTCGCTGCCCTTGGTCTCGATGGTGCGGAAGCCGACCCGATCGGTCAGGCGGTCCTCACCGGTCTGGACGACGACGTCGTACAGCTTGGGCTTTTCCGGCGACCAGCGGACCAGGCCCTTGGGTGCGGCGGCCGAGGCGTTCAGCACGCCTTGCGCGTCGGTCTTGCCCGTGACGTCGAGGCCCAGCTCGGCAACGCGGACGTGGATCTCCTGGCCCGCCGCCTGGGCGCCGTCCAGCTTCACGGTGGCCGTGATCTTGCCGTCCTTGCCAAGGCGCACCCAGGCCTCGTCGATGAAGGTGCCCGGGGTGATGACCAGGCGCATCGGTCGTGTGACGCCGCCATAGTTCTCCCAGTCGGTGACCGGCGGCGGCACACCATCCGTCTGAGGCGTGGAGTCGACGCCGACCGTGATCTGGTTGTTGTTGGCCCGCAGGACGTCGGTGACCTCCATCGAGAACGGCGTGAAGCCGCCCTCGTGCTCGCCCACGGCCTTGCCGTTCAGATAGACCTTGGCGGTGTAGTTGACCGCTTCGAAGCGCAGGAAGGCGCGCTGGCCGGGCTTCAGGGCCGGCGCGTCGAAGCGGCGCTCATACCACATCAGGCCGTTGTAGTAGCGCAGCGACGGGTCATGGCCGATCCAGCCGCCGGGCAGGGTGGCCGTCGGGCTACGGTCCATGTCGTATTCGTAGAGCGCGGTTGGCTTGGCCTTGGTCAGGGCGTCGACGTCGACGTCGTCATAGCGCCGATGGCCGGCGCCCGGCGCGCCGCGATGGAAGCCAGCCAGGCCGTCGCGGTAGGGATCGACGGAGTAATGCCAGGTCCCCGAAAGGTCTTGGCCGTCGCGGTTGTCGGCCCGGGTCAGGGTGGGCGAGGAGGCCTGCGCCGCCGGCGCCAGCAGGACCAAGGCGCCGATCGCGCCCAGCAGCGCCTTCAATCTCGTTCCCATCGCGTCCTCCACCAGCTCTTCGGCCTTGTGCGCATAGGTTGAAGCACGGAGACCGGCCAGGGCGCAACCAAATTGGTCATACCAATTTCCGGCGAGGATCGAGGGCAAAGAAAAAGCGGCCCGATCGGTGTGACCGGGCCGCCCTAGGTGGGTCTTGTCTAGAGCCTTAGAAGCTCTTGCGAACCGTGACGCCGTAGGTGCGCGGGGCGTTCGGATAGCCGCTGTAGCTGCCGTCCTGGGCCACGGTCGGGAAAGCCGAAATCAGGCTGTCGTCCTTGGTCAGGTTGCGGGCCCACAGCATCACCTCGACCTGGTGGGCCGTGTTGGTGACGCCCAGGCTGGCGTTGACCACGTTCTGGTCGTAGCTCGACAGGTTCGGCGCCACGGTCTCGGTCAGCTGGGTCTTGCTGACATAGTCGTATTCCACCCGGGCATAGCCCTGGTAGTCGCCGCCGAAGTCGTGATTGACCGTCGCCGAGGTCGAGAACGACCACTTGGGGATACCGGCCGGGGTGTCGCCGGTCAGGTCGCGGAAGTTCGGACGCAGGCCGGTGGCCGGGTTCACCGGGCAGCGGGCCGTGTCGTAGTTCACGCAGGCCGCGCCGGTGAAGCTGTCGTACTTCGGATCCAGATAGGTCACGGCCGCCGTCAGGTTCAGCCAGCCGGTCGGACGCCAGGCGCTGTCGACCTCGAAGCCCTTCACCGACTCCTCGCCGGCGTTGACCAGGCTGTAGCCGATGCCGGTGAAGGCGTTCGACTGGAAGCCCTTGATCGACTGCTTGAACACCGCGACGTTGGCGTAGCCGCCGGGGAAGCTGGCCTTCAGGCCCGCCTCATAGACATTGACGTCTTCCGGATTGGCGGTGCGGCCAACCCCCGCCGCGTTCGGCGGACGGCTGTCGGACGACAGGTTGAACGCCCCGGCCTTCCAGCCCGTGGAGTAGCTGACATAGGCGTTGATCGCGCCGAAGTCGTAGGCGGCGCGGACGGCGTAGGTGACCTTGTTGGCCTTCAGCTCGCCCGACTCGGTGGCGTTGGGGAAGTTGACCGGTCCGTGGGTCGGGGCGTTGCCGTAGAAGAACTGCAGGCCGCCCAGTGCCTGGTACAGGTTGCCCGGCAGGCCCAGGGCCGGGAACTGCGGCACGGCCGCCAGGTTCAGCGACGAGAACGGGTCGGTCAGGACGACGTTCGAGCGGGCCTTCTTGTCGTCGTTCAGATAGGCCAGGCCGCCGGTCAGGGTCAGCTTGTCGGTGACCTTGTAGTCGGCCTGGCCGAACAGCGAGTACGACGTCTGCTTCATGCTGTAGTAGTCGTCGATGCCCTGGCCGGCCTGGAAGTAGGTCGTGCCGGGCTTGACCAGGGTCGGCGTCGCCAGGCTCTGCAGGAACTCCAGCGCATAGATGTTCGACTTGCCGGTCAGCACCGGGCGTAGCGCCGCGGGCAGGGCGCCCAGCAGCGCGGCCGGCACCGGACCCGACAGGGTCTCGGCGAAGGCGCGGATGTCCGTGCCGTACTTGATGGTCCGGCCGGTATCGAGCTTTTCATGCTGGTAGAAGCCGCCGATCAGCCAGTTCAGCGGACCATCGCCACTGGAGGCCAAGCGCAGTTCCTGGGTGAAGGTCTTGATGTTGTTGGCGGTCGAGTTGTTGGCGATGTCGGCGCCGGTGAAGTCCACGTCCTGGAACGAGGCGTTCTTCTGGTTCCGATAGGCGGTGATCGAGGTCAGGTTGGCGAAGCCCAGGTCGTGGTCGATCTGGCCCGAGACGCCCTTGCCCGACAGGTCGTTGGACGGGTCGGTGTTGAAGATCACGTTGCGTTCGAAGACCTTGCTCGGGTCGCCGATCGGCTTCTTCAGCACGCCGCCGATCGCCAGGGTGGCCGGGCCGTTGAAGATCGAGGCGACGGCGCAGCAGGTCTCGGAGATCTTGTTGTAGTCGGCGATGATCCGCACCGAGGTCTTGTCGGTCGGCTCCCACAGCACGTCGCCGCGCACGGACCAGCGGTCGCGGTCGTTGACGTCGTTGCCGGTGGTCAGGTTGGTGAAGAAGCCGTCGCGCTTGTTCAGGCTGCCCGACAGGCGGACGGCCAGGGTGTCGCTGAGCGGGCCGGTGAAGGTGGCCTTGACCTGACGCGCATTGTAGTTGCCGACCGTGGCTTCGATCTTACCGCCAGTTTCGAACTGGGGTTTCTTGGTGACGATGCTGATCGCGCCGGCCGACACGTTCTTGCCGAACAGGGTCGATTGCGGGCCGCGCAGCACTTCGATGCGCTCGACTTCCGGAAGATCGTCCAGGGCCGCGGCCGAGCGGCTGCGATAGACCCCGTCGATGAATACGCCGACGGAGCTTTCGATGCCGTCGTTGCCGTTGCCGTTGCCGAAGCCGCGGATGACGAAGTTGGTCTGGCCGGTGGCGTTGAACTGCGAGACCTTCAGCGACGGCACGACCGACTGCAGGTCGATCAGGTCGCGGACCTGGGCGCGCTCGATCGTCTGCTGGCCGGTGACGGCCACCGAGATCGGCACGTCCTGCAGGGTCTGTTCCCGCTTGGTGGCGGTGACGACGATTTCTTCGATGGCGGTGTTGTCAGCGGGCGCGGACTTTACCTGGGCGAGGGCCGGCGAGGCGAGGGCGAGCGCCAGAGCAGACACCCCCAAAAGATGGACGTTTCTCATAAATATCTCCCTGTTTTCTTTTATTATCGGCCGCGTTTCTTCCCATCCCGCCTCGAGCAATCGCGGGTTTCTTTTGGGGAAGAGCGGTCGTGTTGACGTAGGGGAAGGGCGATCCTGACCGGCCGGCCGGGCCGCGCGAGGCGGTCGGAAGGGCCGAGCCGTGGATGAGGACGCTTTGCGTCATGTTTTCGCCCCAGCGCGCCCGGTCTTGCATCCCGAGCGCGGCTACAACGATTTTAATATGACCTTGATATTCTAGCGCAAGTTAGAATTTTCCAGATTGAACCAGACGGCGTTCGGGACCAGCCTGAAATATCGGTGTTTGCTCGACGACAGAATCGGGCGCGCCGGCGGAGGAGAGAGCGATTGTCGAAGGGGGATTCCCTGATCCTGGCCGAAGAGGCCAGGCCCATGGCGCAGAGCCAGAAGTCGGTGAAGAAGCGCGAGGCGATCCTGCGCGCGGCCATCGAGATCATCAACGCCAAGGGTTTCGCGGCCGCGACCATGACCGACATCGCCGCGGCCATCCATCTGCGCGACGCGGCGCTCTACTACTATTTCCCCAACAAGCAGGCCCTGGCCTTCGCCGGCCACCAGCGCTCGCTGCAGCGGTTCGAGGCCATCCTGGCGGTGGTCGAGGCGGACGGAGGCCAAGGCCTCTGCAAGCTCCGGCGCTTCCTGAGCGCCCTGCTGGACGACGCGGTGACTAACGGGCCGCAGCTCTATTTCGGCGACAGCTCGTATCTTGACGAGACCCAGCGCCACGCGATCGAGGAATGGACCGCGCGCCTCAGCAAGCGCCTCGAGCGGTTCCTTGAGGAAGGCATGGCCGACGGCACGATCGCGGTCTGCGAGCCGCCCCTGGTGGTGCAGCTGCTGGTCGGCATGCTGATCTGGCTGACCAAATGGACCCCGACCACCCCCGGCTTGACCAATGAACGGCTGCTGGAGGCGATCGAGACCACGGCCCTGCAAGGGCTGGCGAAGGCATAAAGAGCTTCCTAGCTGAAGCTCCACAATCTCTTGTCATCCCGGACGCGCTTGCGCGATCCGGAACCCAGGGGCCAAGCACAGTGAGGTTGCTCCTGGGTCCCGGCTCTCCGCTTCGCTGCGGCCGGGATGACGAGCAAAAAAGGAGCTTTCGCTAAGCGAGCCCCAGCTCCGCCCGAACCTTCTTGGTCAGCTTGGCGGCGATCAGGCCGTGGGCGCTCTTCAGCCAGTCGGCGACCTCGGCGTCGTCCTGACCGGAGAGGTCGTCGAAGCGCACCCACCCTGCACGGGCGAGATAAGGGGCGGGTGTGGCCCGGCCGCTCTCGGTCAGGACCTCGAACGCGACGTCCGAGGCCTTGAACGAGATCCCGCCCTTGGGGACGGCGTTCCCCCGGACGGCGAACATCTTGCCGCCGACCTTGAACACGTGGTCGTCGCCCCACTGGATGGAGAGGGTCGCGCCCGGCAGGGCCAGGCACGCCTTGTCGAAGGCCTCGGGCGTCATCAGGCCTCGACGCCCGCGCCGCTGACCCCCAAGCCGATCGGGCAGACGACGCCGGTGCCGCCGATGCCGCAATAGCCGTTCGGGTTCTTGGCCAGGTATTGCTGGTGATAGTCCTCGGCGAAATAGAACGGGCCGGCGGCGGCGATTTCGGTGGTGATGTCGCCCAGGCCCTTGGCCGACAAGGCCTGCTGGTAGGCTTCCTTCGACTCCACGGCCGCGGCGGCCTGGGCGTCGTTGGCGACATAGATACCCGAGCGGTACTGGGTGCCGACGTCACCGCCCTGGCGCATGCCCTGGGTCGGATCGTGGTTCTCCCAGAAGGCCTTCAGCAGGGCCTCGTAGGTGACGACCTTCGGGTCGAACACCACCAGCACCACCTCGGTATGGCCCGTGCGGCCGCTGCAGACCTCCTCATAGGTCGGGTTCGGCGTGATCCCGGCCGCGTAGCCGGCGGCGGTCACATAGACCCCCGGGACCTGCCAGAACACCCGCTCGACGCCCCAGAAGCAGCCCATGGCGAACACCGCCGTCTCCAGGCCGTCCGGATAGGGGCCCTTCAGCGGGTGGCCGTTGATGAAGTGGGTGGTCGCGGTCGGGATCGCCTGCGCTCGGCCGGGCAGGGCCGTGTCGGCGGTGGGCATCTCGACGGACTTCTTGAACGACAGCATGGCGGGCCTTTCGGACGCGGGAAACCTTCGGCCGCAGATATAAGCGCTCGCGCCAGGAGTTTCATCCGGGAACGCGCTTGCTACCGGCCGGTCCCTGAGTATATTGCGCGCCTTCCCGCGCCGGGGGTCTCAACCACCCCCGACTCGAGTGCGCTGGTGAGGTGGCCGAGTGGTTGAAGGCGCACGCCTGGAACGCGTGTATAGGGGAAACTCTATCGAGGGTTCGAATCCCTCTCTCACCGCCATTACCTTGTATAAGTCCTTGTTTATTTTGGATTTTTGGCCAGAGCAGCTTTTGGGCCCTACTTCTGGCCCCACCCTACCAAGTTGCTGTTTGAGCAAAAATATTGCGCAGGCCTAGCTACATGCGCGATTAGCGTCCCGTTTGCACCGAGGAGCAGTAGGCTGCTCTGTCGGTCGATCCGCGTCTTTCTTCCCTGAGTTGGTCAGAAACGAAATCGGGGCTGAGCCGTAGGTGCGTCGAAGCGCTACTGAGGCTGTCTACGACAGGGGCATAAGCACTATCTCGCATCGCTCAACGTCCAGGCCGATCGGAAAATGTTCGCGAAAGCGCGCGGCTGAGTGGTTGGCGGGCGCGGCCTGGGCAGCTGGTTGGCTCCTCCCATGCCGCTATGAGGCCGTCAAATACGTCCTCCACGCAAAAAACCGCCTTCGCCGCGAAGACCATCGCATCGGAGGTCAGAGGATTGCTGCGTGATCTCGAGATCGGGCTTGCGCCAGCGATTGCTCGTGGAACTGCCTAAGCCAGCACTCGGTCGAGGGCCGTCACGACATGGTTGATGTTCGCCTCGGTCAGGCCCGCGTGGGTCGGCAGGTTCAAGCCATCGGCGCCGCAGGCCTCAGCCTGCGTTAGGTCACCGGTCGCCAAGTGCGCGTAAGGCGGCATGACGTGCATCGGGTGGAACACCGGTCGGCTCTCGATGCCCAGGGAGTCCAGGTTCTTGATCACCTGGTCGCGCGAGATGGCCAGGCCCTCGCCGAGGCGCACCGTGTACATCCAGAACACGTGACGGCCTGTATCGGTGACATAGGGCTTGATCACCCGGGCGCCCAAGCGGGAGAGCTTCTTCTCGTACCAAGCTGCGATCCGTTTGCGGGCGGCCAGATGGTGCTCAACCCGCTCCAACTGGGCGAGGCCAATGGCGGCCTGGATGTTGGTCATGCGGTAGTTGAAGCCGACGACCGGGAACCAGTAGCGACGGCTCGGGTCCATGCCCTGGCTGCGATACAGCCGCATAGTCTTAGCCAACTCGTCGTCGTTGGTCGTGATCATCCCGCCTTCGCCGGTGGTGATGATCTTGTTGCCGAAGAAGCTGAAGATCGCGCAGTCGCCCAGCGAGCCCGACATCTTGCCCTTGTAGGTCGCGCCCACGGCCTCGGCCGCGTCCTCGATGACCATCAAGTTGTGCTTCTTGGCGATCTCCAGAATCGGATCCATGTCGGCCATCTGGCCGTACAGGTGGACGGGCATGATCGCCTTTGTGCGCGGCGTGATCTTGGCCTCGATCGCGGCCGGATCGACATTGAAGGTGCGCGGATCGTTGTCGACCAGCACCACCGTGCCGCCGCAGTAGGTTACCGCGTTGCACGAGGCGATGTAGGTCAGGCTAGGGATGATCACCTCATCGCCCGGACCGATGCCCATGGCCACCAGGGCCAGATGCAGCGCCGTCGTGCCGTTGTTGCAGGTGATCGCGTGCTTGACGCCGCAGTAGTCGGCGAAGGCCTTTTCGAAGTCGGTGATGAAGGGGCCGGTTGACGAGATCCACGTCGAATCCAGGCATTCGAGTACATAGTCGCGTTCATTGCCGTCCAGGCTTGGAACCGCGACCGCGATCCGTGACGGGTCTTGCGTCATGTGTTGTCGATCCTAGGGCAGGGAAGGGGACGTCAGTTCCGCGAGCGCCGGACGATGTCGGCTTCCACCATCTCGGCGATCATGTCCTGCATGGTCGTCGTGGCCTCCCAGCCCAGCTTGGCCTTGGCCTTGGCCGGGTCGCCCAGCAGCAGGTCGACCTCGGCCGGACGCAGGAACTTCGGATTGATCGTGATGTGGTCCTGGTAGTTCAGGCCGACCGTGGCGAACGCGACCTCGCACATCTGGCGGACCGTCCAGGTCTTGCCGGTGGCGACCACGTAGTCGTCCGGGGTCTCCTGCTGCAGCATCAGCCACATGGCCTCGACATAGTCACGGGCGTGACCCCAGTCGCGCTTGGCGTCGAGATTGCCCAGCTCGACCGTCTTCTGCTGGCCCAGCTTGATCGCCGCCACCGCGTCGGTGACCTTGCGGGTCACGAACTCGATGCCGCGCAGCGGGCTCTCGTGGTTGAACAGGATGCCGGCCGAGGCGTGCAGCCCGAAGCTCTCGCGATAGTTCACCGTCATCCAGTGGGCGTAGAGCTTGGCCACGGCATAGGGCGAACGCGGATAGAAGGGGGTGGTCTCCGACTGGATCGGATGCTGCACCAGACCGTACATTTCCGACGACGAGGCCTGGTAGAAGCGGGCCTGCGGRCATTCCAGCCGCACGGCCTCCAGCATGTTGGTGGTCCCCAGGCCCGTGACCGAACCGGTCAGGTGCGGCTGGTCCCACGAGGCGCCGACGAAGCTCTGGGCGGCGAGGTTRTAGACCTCGTCSGGCTGCAGCCGGCGCATCAGCCGCGAGAGGCCGCCCTCGTCCAGCAGGTCGCCCAGCTCGAAGCGGATGTCGTCATAGACGCCCATCCAGCGCAGGCGGTCGCCGATCACGTCGGCCGAGGCCGAGCGGCGCAGCATGCCGTGGACGGTATAGCCCTTCTCCAGCAGCAGCTTGGCGAGATAGGCGCCGTCCTGACCGGTCACACCGGTGATCAATGCCGTCTTGGCCATACGCTGCCGTCGACTCCAGTAACAACGAAGGGTCCTGACTACACTATTGGCGCCGATTGGAAAGCGGCCAGAGGACCGCTTTCCAAAAAGCGTTGGAAATCAGGTTGTTGAAACCCGCCTACTCCTCGCGCATGGCCGTGCGCATCGCGTCGCGCAGGGGCGAGAACAGATACTGCAGCACGGTGCGTTCGCCGGTCGGCACCACCACCTCGGCCGGCATGCCTGCGGTGACCTTGGCGCGGAACTCCCTTGGCAACTGCTTCACGTCGACTTGAACGATCGCGAGGAAATAGACCGTCTTGCCCTCTGGATCGCTCAACCGGTCGCGCGAAATCGACATGATCTTGCCGTTCAGGATCGGGATTTCGCGAGAATGGAAGGACGGAAGACGCACCTCGGTCACCATGCCGGGGTAGATATTGTCGACGTCGGTCGGCGCGAAATGGGCCTGGATCACGAATGCCTCGTTGTCCGGTGCGATATCGACCAGCGGCTCGGCGGCGCGAACGACCGCGCCTTCAGTGAAGAAGCGCAGGTTCTGGGCCGTGCCTTCGACCGGCGAGACGACGTTGATCCGTCGCTGGGCGTCGGAGGCCACGACCTCCCGTTCGGTCACCTCGGCCAACTTGACGCGGGTCTCGCTGATGCTCTGGCTGACTTCCTCGAAGAACTGCTGCCGGATCTGACGGATCTTCAGCTGGGTTTCCGCCATCCCCTGCACCGCCTTGGAACGGTCGGCGGTCAAGCGGCCGATCGAGCCCGACAGCGAAGCCTGCTCCCGCTCCAGCGCCAGCAGGCGCGGCCGCGGCACGAGGCCCTTGTCGTAGATCTTGCGCAGATCGCTGAGCTCGTCCTCGATGAAGCCCAGCTGGTCCTTCAGACCCTGAGTCTGGCGGTCGATGCCCTCGATCTCGCTCTTATACTGGTCCCGCTGGGCGTTCATCAGGTCGGTCTGGCCCTGGATCGTCTGGCGGCGTTCGAGAAACTGGGACTGCTCGTCGGCGATCGCCCGCGCGACCATCGGGTCGGCGCGCTGGCTGAGCAAGTCGGCCGGGAAACTGATGGTCGGGCGCTGGTCGCGCTCGGCCAGCAAGCGCGCCTCCATGGCCATCAAGGCCACGTACTGGTTCTTGGTGATCCCCGCGGCGGCGTTGGCCTGGGTCGGGTCCAGCTCGAACAGGATCTGGCCGGCCTTCACCTTCTGGCCCTCGTGCACGAGGATCTTGCGGAGCATGCCGCCTTCCAGGTGCTGGATGGTCTTGCGATTGCCCTCCGCGGTGATGACGCCGCCGGCCCTCACGGAGCTGTCCAGCTTCGTGAACCCGGCCGCGAACAGGCCTAGGAACAGCACGGCGATCACGGCGTAGCCTATACGGGCCACGCTTTTGTAGTTGTCCGTCGGACGCTGGATCTTGGGGGGCTTCATCTTGTCTTCAGCCTGATGGGCGCGTCCCGTGGACGGCCTTAGGAAAGGGAGCGAACGGACGACTAGTGGGCGCTCTGGATCGGCGTGGGCGCGGTCGGCTGGGGCGGCGGCGCCGCGCCGGTCAGCTTGGCCAGCATGGCGTCGCGCGGACCGAAGTCGGCGATGACGCCCTGGTTGATGACCATGATGTAGTCGGCCTGACCCAGCAGGTTCACCTTGTGGGTGGCGAAGATCACGGTGCGCTTGGCGGCCTTCAGCTTGTTCATGGCTTCCATCAGCGCGATCTCGCCGGTCTGGTCCAGGCTGGCGTTCGGTTCGTCCAGAACCAGCAGGGCCGGCATCCGGAAGATGGCGCGGGCCAGGGCCAGGCGCTGGCGCTGGCCGCCCGAGAGCGAGGCGCCGCCTTCGCCGATCGGCGTGTCGTAACCCATGGGCAAGCCCTGGATCATCTCGTGCACGCCGGCCAGGGTGGCCGCCTCGATGACTTCCTGGGATTCGTACTCGGTGAAGCGGGCGATGTTCTGGGCGACGGTGCCCGAGAACAGCTCGATGTCCTGCGGCAGGTAGCCGATGTGGCGGCCCAGCTTCTCGGGATCCCACTGTTTGATGTCGTAGCCGTCGAGGCGGATCACGCCCGCCGCGCACGGCCAAACGCCGACGATGCCGCGCAGCAGCGACGACTTGCCCGCCGCGCTGGGACCGACCAGCGCCACGGCCGTGCCGGCCTCGATGCGGAAACTGGCCTGGCGCATGGTCGGAACCTGCGCGCCCGGCGGCAGGATCGAGGCGGCCTCGGCCGACAGCACGCCGCGCGGGTCCGGCAGCGGCATGTGGTCTTCGGCTGACTTCTCCTCACGGAGCATGGTTTGCAGGCGATCCCACGAGCTGCGGGCCCCCAGCAGGCCCTTCCACTGACCGACGGCGCCTTCGATCGGCGCGAGGGCGCGGCCGACCAGGATCGAACCGGCGATCATGGCGCCCGCCGAGATCTTACCCTCGATCGCCAGATAGGCGCCGCCCCCCAAGATCAGGGTCTGAACCACCTGGCGGAACACCTTGATGCCGGACATCACCGCGCCGCCGGCGTCGCTGGCGGCGGCCTGCCAGGCCACCTGCTCATCGCGACGGACGCGCCAACGCGCCTGCAGGCCGCCCCACATGCCCATCGCCTTCATGACCTCGGCGTTGCGCAGGGTCGAGCTGGCGTCGTTCTGGGCCGCGATCGAGGCCATGGTGGCCATCTGCACGGGGTTCTTGGTGCTGCGGTCGTTCATCACGGCCAGGCCGAAAATGATGAAGCAGCTGATGATGGCCAGGATGCCGAAGTAAGGGTGCAACATCCACGAGACGACGACGAAGACGGGCGTCCAGGGCGCGTCGCAGAAGGCGATCAGGCCGCCCGTCATGAACTCGCGGACTTGGTCCATGTCGCGGAACGCTTGGCCGCCTCCACCGCGCCGGCTGAGCGTCGAATCCAGCACCGCCTTGAAGATCGGGTCGCGCGCCACGCCGTCGAACTTCAGGCCGCCGCGCACCAGAACCTGGGTGCGGAGCGCCTCCAGCAACCCGTAGATGATGAACAGGAAGACGCAGATGATGGTCAGGACCACCAGCGTCGAGACGCTGCGGCTCGACAGCACGCGGTCATAGACCTGCAGCATGTACATCGGGCTGACCAGGGCCAGGATGTTGATGAAGAAACTGAAGACCATGGCGGTGATCACCGCCGGCTTCGCGACCAACACGGCCTGGTCCAGGATAGTCGGCTTCTCGCCGGAGCGGTTGAAGATCATTTCGAGCCTTCAGGACGCCACGCTAGCGAGCGGGGCCGTATACAGTAACAACTTAGGTCGCGTCTCGACCACGAAATTGTGGCCGAAAAACAGCACGACATGCTTGGCCTAGAGCATAGGGCGAACCCGTTCGCAAGTGGGCTCCCGGCGGCGATGCGCGAAAACAGAAAACGCCGCCCAGGCGAACCGGGGCGGCGTCGAAGTTCTGAAGGTCGCCAACCTCCCGTGAGGGAGATTGGCGGCTTTCGATATTAAACCAGCGTGATGACGTTGGTGCCAGCGCCAGCAGCCGTCGACAGGTCGATGTGGCCGGTCAGCTTCACGACGATGTCGGTGGCGGCGAAGGTGCCCGCGGCGTTCGTCGTGTTGTCTTCGACGACGTAGGTGTCGTTGCCGTACCAGAACCAGGTGATGCCAGCGTTGGCAGCGCCCGTGGCCGACTGGGCCGCGAGGTCCAGGGCTTCGGCCAGGGTCGTCGCCGCGTTCACGTTGATCTTCGCGGTGTTGAAGGTCTCGGTGCCGACGTTGGCGAAGGTGATCGAGTCGCCAGCGCCGATGGTGTCGGCGATGGTGATCATGTTCGCGACCGAAACCGAAGCGGTCACGTTGATCGCATCGACGCCGCCACCCAGGGTGACGGTCGAAGCGTGGGCCGAGGTGGTGATCGTGTCGTCACCAGCGCCGGCGTCCAGGGTCGAAGCGCCGCCCAGGGTGATCGTGTCGTCGCCCGCGCCGGTCGAAACCGTAGCGGCCGTCGTCAGGGTCACCGTGTCGTCACCCGAACCGGTCGAAACCGTCAGGCCAGCAGTCGCGATCTGAACGTTCGTGGTGTTCAGGGTCACGTCACCGGTCACAGCCGAAGCGTCGATCTTGCTCAGGCCGTTGGTGCCGGTGGTGCCGAACTGGCCCGTGAAGGCGACGCTGATGTCTTGAGCGCCGGTCACGGTCAGGGTGCGAGCCGCCGCGTCCGTCAGCGAGATGACGTTGGCGGTGAAGCCCGAGGCCGAACCCGAGTTGATGGTCACGGCTTCGATATTGGCGATCGCGACGATCTTACCGTCGACCGTGGTCGGAGCGGTCTCATCGGTGCTGCCCACGCCGGCGAAGCCGATCGTGTAAGCATCAGCCGAACCGCCCACGTTGGCGAAGGTCAGCGTCGTGGTGCCAGCAGCGGCGGTGCCGGTGACCGACAGGGATTGAGCCGCCGTCACGTTCGAGAACGTGCCGGTGCCGCCACCCGCGCCCAGTTCCAGGCTGGCGATGGTCGAACCCGTCAGCAGCGCGGCGTCGAGCGTGTTAGCGCCCAGGCCCAGCACTTCGAAGTTCTTGAACATCGAACCGTTGCCGGCGTTGATCAGAGCCGAGGCCACGGTGTCCGAACCGTCGCCGCCGTCCACGACCGAGGTCGCCGAGGTGGTGACAGCGGTGGTGCCCAGCAGACGGTCGGCGCCGGCGCCCAGGGTGATCGACGTGCCGGTCTTCAGCGCGCCGGCCAGGGTCAGGTAGTCCGAGCCCGCGCCGCCGGCGAAGGTGACGCCGTCAGTCGCATCGACCGTGATGGTCGAGGTGCCCGTGGTGCCCGAGGTGTCGACCTTGGTCAGAGCCGTGACGGCCGACAGGTCGGCGGTCAGACCAGCCGAACCGGTCACCGTAGCGGTGGACAGGGCGGCCAGCGTGGCGGTGCCGACGGTCAGAACGGCCGAACCCGCGACGGTCAGAGCCGTAGCAGCCGAGTCCGCCAGGGTGGTGACCGTGGCGGCGCCGGTGACGTTGGCGTTGATCGTCTTGTACTGGTTGGCGGTCAGCGACGTGGTCGTGCCCTTGCCCAGGTTCAGGGCCAGGGTCGAAGCCGCGATGCCGTCCGTGATCGCCGTGGCGTTCGCGGTGACGGTGACGGCGCCGACGCCACCCGTCAGCGACAGGGTCGCCAGCGAGTTGTCGTTGATGCCGACGGTGCCGGCGTTGGTCAGGCTCACCGAAGTGATCGTGCCAGCCTTGGTGGCCGAGGCCGAGTTCACGTCGTTGATCGTCACGGCGCCGTTGACGACACCGGCCTTGGTGGCCGAGGCGGTCGCGGCGGCGGTTTGAGCGACGGTGACCGAGGTGTTGGTCGACTTGCCGGTGACGGTCACGGCGCCGAGGGTCGCCGTGGTGTTGACGGCGTTGCCGGCGGTTTCGGTGATCGAGACGGTGGTGCCGCCCGTCACGCCGATGGCGCCTTGCGTCACAGCGCCGGTCACCTTGGCCGAGACGGTCACGGCGCCGGCCGGAGCGGTCGTCGCGCCGACCGAAATGGTGCCGGTGCTGGTCGTGGTGGTGGTGACGCCAACGGACGAACCGCCGTTGACGACCACGGCGCCGCCGCCGAGAGCGGCGTCGGTCACGTTGGTGGCCGTCGTGGCGCTGGTCGTGACGGTGGTGCCGCCGACCGTCGTGCTGTTCAGGGTCGCGAGACCCGTCCAGGCGGTGGTGTCGAGGGTCGTCGTGCCGACCGAGAGCACATTGGCCGTTTCGACGTTCTTCACGGTCAGGCCGAGCACGGCGGCCGTGCTGAAGCCGCCGAGGACGTCGGTGATGTTCAGGGTGTCGGTGCCGCCGGCGCCATCGATCGAGTCGAGGTTCGTCAGCGTGGTCAGGGTCGCGCCGTTGATCGTGCCGTTGATCGTGTCGTTGTTGGCGGTGCCCGAGATGGTGTCAACGCTGGCGGTCAGAGCCAGGGTCGAACCCACAACACCCGACGACGGATAGGCGGTGAACAGGTTCACGCCGGCCGAGTTGTCGCTCGACAGGGTGCCGTCCGACAGGTCGCTGATCATGGCGGTCGTGGCGGTGGCGTAACCACCGATGCCCGACACCGTGGCGGCGTTCAGGATTTCACCGATCAGGGCGGCCTTGACGGCCAGGTCGATGTCGGCGGCGGCGGTCAGGCCGGTGTTGGCCTTCACGAAGTTCGTGAGGTAGGTGATGTTCTCGGCGCGGCTCAGATAGGCCACGGCGTCGGCGACGTTGACACCGGCGGCGGTGGCGGCGGCGTTGCCGATGATCTTGTCATAGGCCGACGCGACGGTCTGGGCGTACGACACCGAACCGTAGGCGAGAGCGAAAGCGGCGGCGCCTTCACCAGCGCCCGTGGCGAGGTTGATCGAGAAGTTGATGAAGCGGTTTTCCTGAGCGAACTTCGAATAGTACGCGTCGTTCAGGTCGTTGGTGTTGGTGGTCGAGTCGACCAGGTAGTCCAGACCGGCGGCCGACGGAGCGTGGCCGGTGAAGAACTGGTAGGTCTCGATCGCAACGGCCGTCGTGCTGTTGACCAGCTTCAGGGTGTTGTTCAGAGCGGTGGCGTCCGAAATGCCACCGGTCGACGACTGCGTCGCGTAGGCGTCGATCGTCAGGGTGGTGGCGGCGTCAGGCGCCTTGCCGAGGTTAGCGTTGGTGTACAGAGCCACCAATTGGGCCGTGGTATAGGCCATGAGAATTGTCTCCCAAAAAAATCCCACACCCCCTGCGACCTAGTGGCACGCATGGGAGCAGCGAAGGCTATAGAGCAAACGTCATACGTCGACAATAGCTGAAATCGCGGGGTACAGCATTTTTCTAACCGGTACAGCAAATTCCTATATAGCGTTCCTTGAACCCCCCTTCGGAACGCGTTATACAGAGGGCGATTTCGTCGGGTGGATGAGTGAGCGCGCCCGCGCTCCTTCGCACCGGTCGAAGCGCGAGGTCTTTGTTATGTATGGCAATCCACAACGACGCAGCACCTCGGAGGTTCAAGACCTCCGCCGTGAGGGCGGTCGCTGGCTGAAGGAAATGCGCGAGGCTGTCGGCCTGTCGCAACGCCAGCTCGCGGCCAAGGTCGGCGCGGACTACTACACGTTCATCTCGCAGCTCGAGACCGGTCGAGGCCGCATTCCGCCCGACCGTTACCGCGACTGGGCCCAGGCGTTCGAGGTTCCGGAGAAGACTTTCGTCCGCGAACTGCTCCGCTTCTACGATCCGATCACCTACGAGATCCTGTTCAGCGAAGAGTAGTTCGGTTAGTGTGCCGCCGCCGGCGGGGGCCGGCTGTCGTTTTTTAGGCTTGGGAAACTTCCAACCGCATGGCCGCACAGGTCCTTTCGTTCTTTCAGCGCTCGCCCCGCCTGGCGCCGGCTCCGACTGACTGGAGTCAGCAGGAACTCGCCGAATTCTATCGCGTCGAAGGCGCCCTGATCCGCGCCGGCATCCGCGTGGGCACCGACCGCGGCCTCAGCGACGAGAACGAGCCCTGGTTCGTCTTCTATCGTTCCGACGATGGCGAGGTGGTGATCCATTTCGCCCGCATCGACGGCGAATACCTGATCGCCGGACCGGCCTATGAAGAGATCGCCCGCGGCTTCGACTTCACTGCCCTGGTCCGCAACCTGGTGGCGCGTCATCCGCTGATCCGCCGTTCGGAAAGCAGCGGCAATCTGTCGATCCATCCCGCCGCCCTGCTGGTGGCCGTGGTCGGCACCGCGTTCTTCAAGACGGGCGAAGCCCGTGCGGCCGAAACCGGCGCCACGAACAATCATTCCAGCCACAGCCGCCCGGCGCTTCTGTCGTCGAGCTCGGCCTCCGGCCTGACCGGCGGCCCGCCGATCGCTTCCCAGCAGCCGGCCTACGACTCCGTCCGGGTCCCCGCGAACCAGGCCGTGCTGATCATGGCGGCCGCGCTGTTCGCCTCGGACTACGGCGTCGACGCCGCCAGTCTTGATCCGGTGGCTCACACCGCGATCTCGGCCGCCGCCGCCGCGCTTGACTTCGGTGGCGTAAGCGCCGCGCCGCTGCCGTCCAGCGGCGGGATCACCCTCGCCTCCGCGAGCCACGCCGTTGTCATCGACAACACGCCGGCTCAGGCCGTGTCGAGCGTCCTTTCTCTCGTGGCGATCCTGTCGTCTTTGCCGCTTTCCGCGAGCGCGCCCTCCTCGACCGACGGCCTGCTGGTCGGCGCCGGCGATTTCACGCATCACGACCTCGCGCTGGCGCCCCTGCCGACCTCCGCCGACGCGGGCAACTGGGCGATCGACGTGCGCCTGGGCGTCAATCTGCGCGGGCTTCCCTCGGTTGAAGCGGTCCAACTGGTCCGCGGATTGGTCGGCGACGGCAGCGCGCAGAAGATCTCGGTGATCGAGGTCGCCAAGCTGCCCGACGTACTGGCTGACCTGATCGCCAAGGGCGACCACTATAACGTCACGCCGGCGACGCCCGCGACGCCAACGCCGGAACCGGTGACGGCCGAGCCGAGCCCGACTCCTGTCGAAGACGTCGCGACTCCGGTCCCGCCGATCTCGACGCCCGCGGATCCGCAGCCCGTTCCGACCCCGGTCGAGCCGCAGCCGACCGCGCAGCAACCGACCGCCCCGCCGCCCGCCCCGCCGACCTTCGCCGCGCCGGACCTGGTCAAGCAGTTCATCGACTACTTCATCGCCCATACCGGTAGCGTCGAGATCATGGTGCAGGGCACCACGATCGTCATGTTCGACGCCCATATCCTGCACGATGCGAGCGCGGTGACACACCTGACCAGCATGACCTTCGACTTCGCCGATGGCGGCTCGATCAGTCTTGTCGGCAATCATTCTTCCTTCCTGAACGACGGGATTCTGGTCTAGACGGAACGTCTGGGGCGTCACGCTCCGGATGTTGCGAGATCAGAGAGCGACGGCCTTTCAGGTCTCGCTCGGGAAGGACTGATTTGAGGCCCGCACGCCTGGACCTGGCGATGAGTTCCGCCATGCGCGCTCCCGTCGTCGAGACGCCGAACGCTTCTCCTGACGCGCCGGCGCCGGCGCCTTCGGGCCCGCCGCCGCGTCGCCGGTTCGGCCTGGCCCGTCGGCTCCTGGCGCCCGTGCTGTCGCCCGTGGCCAACTACGCGCGTCGCTACCTGCAGGCCAGCGTCGAGCACGAGCTGCGGCAGGCGCAAGGCCACCTCAACGTCCTGTCGAGCGAGCTGCACGCCACCCAAGCCCGCCTCGACCATACCCAAACCCTGCTGCACCTGGTGTTGCAACAGCAGCAGGCCGCCGCCGTCGCGACGCAGGCGATCGCGACCCAGCTGGCGCGGATCGAGGGTCACAGCGCCCGGGCGGAGGACCACGGTGTCCGGATCGAGGGCTTGAGCCATCGGATCGAGGGCCTAGGCCACAAGATCGAGGACGACCTGGCCCGCCTGCCCGGCCTGTTCGGCCCGCGCTTCGACGAGCTGGAGATCAAGCAGCGGCCGTTGATCGCCTATGACGACGAGTCGATGGCGATCCGCATGCGCGACGGCTACGTCCTGGCTCCCCGCGCCCTACCGACCTTCGTCACCATGTTGGCCAACGCCACCAGCAAGGGTCTGGAGCCCGGCACCGGCGACGTGCTGCGCCGCCTGATCCAGCCCGGCATGACCGTCGCCGACGTCGGCGCCAATATCGGCCTGCTGACCCTGCTGATGGCCTGGGCGACCGGTCCGGGCGGCAAGGTCGTCGCCTTCGAACCCGAGGCGATCCCGCGTTCGAACCTCGAAAAGATGAAGCATCTCAATGGCCTGTCTTGGGTCGAGGTGCGCGACCAGGCCGTCGGCGAGCAGGCCGGCCGCTTGACCTTCCACGTCAGCGACATCATCGGCCACAGCTCGCTCTACGCCCTGCCCGAGGCCGAGGAGGCCCGCACGGTCGAGGTCGAGGTCGTGCGCCTGGACGACGTCGCGCCCGCCAAGCGCATGGACGTGGTCAAGATCGATGTCGAGGGCGCTGAGCTGGACGTGCTGGCCGGCATGAGCGGCGTGATCGCCAAGAACCCGGACCTGGCCATCGTCGCCGAGTTCGGCCCCGAGCACTTAAAGCGCGTCGGCCAGACCCCCGCCCAGTGGTTCAAGGCCTTCGCCGACGCCGGCTTCAAGGCCTATATCATCGACGAGGCGACCAGCGCCTGCGCGCCGACCAGCGCCAAGGCCGCCGCCAAGGTGGTCTCGGCCAACATCGCCTTCGTGCGCGCCGGCGGCGACGCCGAGCGGCGCCTGCTGCAGCGCTAGGACCTCGCCCGTGAAGATCTGCTGGGTCACGCCGTTCGCCCTCCGCTCGTCGATCGGTCGCGTCAGCGCCGAGGTCACGCGCGCCCTGGCCGCCCGGGGCCATCAGGTCGAGATCCTGCGCTGCGAGGACGCCGACGCGCCCGGCGAACCGCTGCACCCCACGCCCCTGCCCGTCCGGCACTGGCGATCCTACGACCTGGCGCGCCTGCGGACCGAGTTCGATGTCGTCATCGTCAATATCGGCGACAACTATCCCTTCCACGCCGGCGTGTTCGCGATCCTGGACGCCGCGCCGTGCCTGGGGATCTTCCACGACTTCTATATCTACAACCTGTTCTCGGGCTGGCTGCACTACAACGGCCTGGACTATCGCCGGCACGACGCCGAGGTCATCCACACCTACGGCGCGGCGGCCGAGGCCGATGCGGTCGCCGTCCGCTCGGGCCAGATGCTGGACATGGGCGAGATCGCCGCCAAGCTGCCGATGACCGAGTGGCTGGCCAGCCGTTGCGAGGCCGCCCTGGCTCATGCGCGCTTCTACGCGCCGAAGCTGGAGGCTGTCTGCCCCGGCCCGGTGGCCGTGACGCCGCTCTGCTGCCCCGACCGCGCGACGCCGCCGGGCCCGGCCAAGGCCAAGGACCAACTGGTCATCACCACGGTGGGCGTGATGAACGCCAACAAGCGCGTCGCCGACGTGATCCGCGCGATCGGCGGCTCCGAGGCCCTGAAGGCCTGCGCCTATCGCCTGGTTGGCCCCATCTCGGACGAGGAGCGCGCGCGCCTGACGGCCATCGCGGCCGAGGTCGGCTTCGAGAACCTGACTATCGAAGGCGCGGTGGACGACGAGACCCTGGACCAGCGCCTGGCCGAGGCCGACATCATGGTCTGCCTGCGCAAGCCGGTGCTGGAGGGCGCCTCGGGCTCGGCCTGCGAGGCCATGCTGAGTGGCCGCCCGACCGTGGTGGCCAAGGCCGGCTTCTACGGTGAGCTGCCGGACGACCTGGTGTTCAAGATCGACGGCGAGATCGTGGTCGAGGAACTCCGCGCGGTGCTAGAGCGCCTGGTCGCCGATCCGGTCCTGCGCCGCGAGACCGGCGTCGCCGCCCGCGCCTGGGCGCTGGAAACCCTGAACGCCGAGCGCTACGCCGCCGCTGTTGAAGCCCTGGCCGAGACCCAGGTCACCAGTCGCCCGCTGCTGGCCGTCGGCCGCCGCCTCGGCGCCGAGCTGAAGGCCATGGGCTTGGCCGACACCGATCCGGCGACGGCCCGGATCGGCGCCACGCTGCAAAGGCTGTTCGCGCCCCTGGATGCTTAAGCACTCCTGCTGACCGGCGGCGCGCAGTACGTGTCGAGGAAGGCCTGGTGCTGCGGCAGGCGCGTCACCGCGCCGGCGATGTTGCGCTTCAGGTCATCCAGCGCCTGCTTCAGCTGCTGTGGCGGCATCAACCGGCCCATGTGGTGATAGGTCTGGGGCGTCACGCGCTGGCCCAGCAGGACCTGTAGCCACGAGTCGACCTGGAACAGCTCGCCGGGCGCCTGATAGACCTGGGCGCCTTGCCGGAACAGTTCGATCCGCTGGGCCAGGCTGTCGGGGATGTCCATCTCGCGCACTTGGTCCCAGAACGGGCTGTCGGTCCGCTCGGTCGCCTTGTAGTGCAGGATGATGAAGTCGCGGATCTTCTCCAACTCGTCGTCGGCTTGGCGGTTGTAGCGGTCGACCACGGCCTGGCTGACGCCGGCGAACGGGAACAGCTGCATCAGCCGCGTCACCCCGATCATGATCAGGTGGATCGAGGTCGATTCCAGGGGCTCGACGAAGCCGCTGGCCAGGCCCAGCGCGACCACGTTCTTGTCCCAGGTCTTGCGGCGGCGGCCGGTGCGATAGCGGATCAGGCGCGGCTCGATCAGGGTCTCGCCCTCGATCTCGGCCATCAGCATGTCCTTGGCCTCGTCGTCGGACATGTGCGCGTTGCTGTAGACGAGGCCGTTGCCGACGCGATGCTGCAGCGGGATCTTCCAGCGCCAGCCGGCCTTGTGGGCGATGGCGCGGGTATAGGGCACGGCCGGCTCGGTCGAGCGCGTCTGGACGGCCAGGGCGCTGTTGGTCGGCAGCCATTGGCCCCAATCCTCGAACCCGGCCTTGAGGGTCTGCTCGATCAGCAGGCCCCGGAAGCCGGTGCAGTCGACGAACAGATCGCCCTCGACGAGGTCCCCCGACTCCATGACCAGGGCCTCGACATAGCCGTCGGTCGATCGCTGGCGAACACTGGAGATCTTGCCTTCGACGCGCCGCACGCCGTCGCGCTCGGCCATGCCGCGCAGGAACCGGCCGTAGAGTCCCGCGTCCAGGTGGTAGGCGTAGTTCAGCGGGCTCTCTTCGCCGGTGAAGAACTTGTTCTGCTCGGCCGCTTTCAACTCGAAGCAGTAGTCGCCGAGGTCGCCGCCGAAGCCCTGCGCCTTGGCCTGCATCCAGAAATGATGGAAGCCGCCCATCCAGGTGGATTTGCCGACCTGACCGAACGAGTGGATGTAGCGGTCGCCGATCTCGCCCCAGTTCTCGAACAGGATGCCCAGCTTGAAGGTCGCCTGGGTGGCGCGCATGAACTCCGGCTCGTCGATGCCGAGCAGGGCGTTGAAGGTGCGGGCCGTGGGGATCGTCGACTCGCCGACCCCGACCGTGCCGATGTCCTCGGACTCGACCAGGGTGATGTCGAGCAGCGGGCCCAGCTGCCGGGCCAGGGCGGCGGCGGCCATCCAGCCGGCGGTGCCCCCGCCTGCGATCACCACCTTGCGGATCGTCTGCTGGTCCATCGGTCCCTCCCAGGGGTCTTATCGGTTGAGACGGTCGAGCAGGTAGGCGCGCAGGCGGCGGGCCTTCAGCTCGTCCATCGGGCCCAGCGGACCGCGAGCGGCCTCGGGCAGGTGCGCCCCGGCGCGCTCGGCGGGGCCGAACAGGTAGTAGTCGAACAGGGCCTTCCAGCCCTGCTTCTCGAAATCGGGCCGGTCGCGCAGGCTGAGCAGGCCGTGCAGCAGCGTGTTCATCGGCGTATCGACATAGGCTGGCGAGGCGTTCCACCAGTAGTTCACCAGCACGTTGAAGGCGTCCAGCGCCTCGACCTGGTGCCACCACAGGGCGGGATAGACCAGCACGTCGCCGGGTTCGAGCTCGGCCACCTGGGCCGCCGCTTGAGCCTCGCGGAACCGCGGGTGGCGGTCGAGATCCGGCCGCTCGAAGTCGACCATGCTGACCACCTGACCGCCAGGTGTCGGCTCCAGCGGACCGGGATAGAGGTTGGCGACCTGATCGGGCGGGAACAGGGTGAAGCGCCGCCGGCCYACGGCGCAGACGGCGATGTTGTTGGACATGTCGTAGTGGGCCGCGGCCACCGTGCGGTTGCCCAGCCAGATCCCGGCCATCGGCGGCTCTGGACCAAAACTCTCGGGACCAAGGCCCAGGTCGTTGGCCGCCTTCAGGCTGGGGAAATAGGCGTCGAGATCGGTGGAGCCGACATAGACCGACGGGGCGTCGTTCCGGCCCTCGACCTCCTCGATGCGCCGCAGGAAGGTCTCGAGCGGCGCCCGCTCGGCCCTGAAGTTCATGCCCGTGCGGGTCTCGTCATAGAAGAAACGGCCCTTGATAGCCGGGTCGCCCGTATAGCCGACCACGCGTCCGCCCTGGTCGTGGGCGCGGATATAGTCGCGGGCCGCCTGGCCGGATTGAAGACCCGCCTGGACCAGCGGCCAGTCGCGCGCCAAGCCCTTGAAGACCATCGGCGTCTGGCCGGCCAGCACCGCGTCGAACGGGATCTCGGCCGGCGTCGCGACCGTCGTCTCCAGCGTCCGGCGGGCGACCAGGGCGTTCATGCCGCGCTGGCTTCCTGGGCGGCTCGACGCGAGGCCTTGCGGGCGATCAGCGCCTCGACATTGCCCATCGACGCGATGATCCAGTGGGCAGCGCGCAGCAGGCCCGACTGGTGCAGGCGCTCCAGAGGCTCGCCGGTGATGGCCGCCAGGCGGTCGGGGGCCAGGGTGAAGACGTCCGGCAGATTGTAGGCGGTGTTGTCGTCGAGCTTGATCTCGATATCGATGGGCTCGATCAGGCCCAGTTCGTCGAAGAAGGCGAACATCGGTCCGGCGACTTCCAGGCCGTCGTGGATCTGGCCCAGGGCCCGGCTGACGCCCTGCAGATAGGGCGCGTTGCCGCCGGCCGGCAGAAACAGGGGCTCGCCTTCGACGCGGCTGATCCGCGGGTGGTCGAGGTCGACATGGATCATCGGCCGCGGCTCGCCGCCGGGCTCGTCGCGTTGCAGGGCGATCGAGAACGGCCCGCGTCGCTGGACCGCCGGCACGTAGCGGGCGTTCCAGCCGGCCTCGTCCAGGAACAGATTCTCGTCGCGGTCCAGGCCCAGCAAGGCCACCGCCTGATAGGCGCCGTTGGCGTCCTTGCGGATCAGGATCGGATATTCGCGCTGCACCGCCTCGAACTCGGTCGGCAGCACCAGGACCTGGTTGATCGCGTCGCCGAATGCCGCGCCGTGGATCGCGATCACACGCAGATCGGCGTGGTCGACATTGTTCAAAAGCACCCGGTTCRTGTCCGCCCCACTCACGCTCGTCGTACTCACGCACTTCAAAGGAAGAAAGGGGCCGCCGCAAGCGCGACGACCCCCTCCATCCACTTCTAGAGACTTCCGATCCTAGAAGCGGTAGCGGGCGCCGAGGAGGAAGCGCCGATCCAGTTCTTGGGCGAACCACAGCTGGTTCGGATCACGCCCGTAGGTCCGCAGGCTTTCCTTGGTGAGGTTGAGACCTTCCAGGGAGACCGCCAGCTTGGGGGTGACGTCGTAGCTGATGTTGAAGTCCAGCTGGCCGAACGGGGCGACGTAGACCGGGTTACGCGAGCCGCCGCGGTTGGTGGCTTGCAGGAACTTGTCGCGCCAGTTGTACGCGACCCGCGCCGAGATCCCGTTCTTGTCGTAGATCAGGGTGGCGTTGGCCGTGTCCGACAGGCCCAGCAGAGCGAACTGGTCCTCCGCCGGGTTGGAGCCGTTGTTGAACCCGACGTCGCCGCGCACCATCGTATAGGCCCCCGCGACACCGAAGCCGGTGTCGCCGAAGAAGTGCTGGGCCGCGATTTCGAAGCCGTGGATCTTGCCGGTCTTGTTGTTGATCGGCTGGGCCACCTGGAAGTTGAACAGCGGGTCGGTGCTGTTGGCCGAGATGTCGACGGCCGCCAGGATGGAGTCCACGAACGCTTGGTTCAGGTCGCCGCCAGCGCCGCGATTGGCCTGGAATTGAGCCTGAGCCGCCGCCGACGAACCCGTGGTCTGCAGCAGCGCCGTCATCGTGAACAGGTTCACGTCGGTCTGATCGGCGCCGATCGCCGTCAGGATCGACTTGGCCGTACCCGAACGGGTGCCCGCCGCGCCGGAGCTGGGGTCACGCAGACCGAACAGGTTCTGCATCACCGTGCCGGTGCCCACGAAGTTGTTCACGCGCTTCTCGAAGAAGCCGGCCGTGATGAAGCTGCTGGGCTTGTAGTACCACTCGAGCGAGACGTCGAAGTTGTCCGAGATCAGCGGTTCCAGGTCGGGGTTGCCGCTGGTGCCGAGCGGGATGGCCCCGTTGGCGATCGGACGGTTCGGCGCGCCGGCCGTTTGGGCGGCGAACAGGTTGCCGTAGTCCGGACGGGCGATCGTCCGGCTGAACGAGAAGCGGCCGACCAGGTCGTCACGGATCTCGACCTGGAAGTCCAAGGCCGGCAGCAGGCTGCTGTATTTGCCCTTGCCCGAGATCGGCGAGTAGGTGCTGGCCGTGTCGAGACGGAAGTCGTTGTCGGCGGTCCAGACGATGCCGCTGGGCGTGCGCACCAGCGACGTCGACGTCACTTTGGTCTCTTCATAGCGGACGCCGGTGACCAGGGTCGCCTCATGGCCAGCCAGTTGGGACTTCCACGTCACCTGGGCGTAGCCGGCCAGGATGTCTTCGTCGACGCGGTTGTTGGCTTGGCCCGTGACCCCGACGGGGTTGCCCTTGGCGACGTAAGGCGCCGACATGGCGTTGAAGAGATCGATCGCGTTGGCGCGGAACGACACCAGGCCGGCCCCGCTCTGCTTGAGCTCAAGCTCGTCGAACTGGCAAGCCAGGCAGAAGGCTTTCACCAGGCTGCCAGCGTACTGCTGCACGTCACGCGGGCTGGAGATACCCCAGCTGCCCAGGTCCTGCTGCGTGTTCAGGGTGGACTGGACCATTTTCGAGGTGCGGTAATCGACACCGAAGTCGAAGCGACTGCCGTTGTCGTCCAGGTCCCAGGTCGCGTCGGCCCGGAATTCCTTGATCTCGTGCTGTTGGCGCTGGGCCGAGGTGCGGGCCACCTGGCTGCCCAGGTCGCCGACATCCAGCACGCCGTTGCCGTTGCCGCGCGGGGCGGCGTCGTTGATCGTGATCGTCTGAACCGGAACCTTGCCGCTGTAGTCGACCGAGTGGGACGACACGATCGGCGCGCCGATCGACACCGAGGTCGAGGTCGTGCCGTTCGGCGAGTTCGGCTTGGAGTCGGCCTTGGAGATATGGCCGTCCACATTGACGTGGAAACGTTCCGACAGGTCCCAAGCCGCGTTCAAGCCAAAGGACTTCAGCGTGTCTTCGTTGCTGCGGTACTGCTGCTCGAAGCCCATGTCCTTGGTGCCGCTGAGCGTTTCCGACAGCAGGACGGCGGTGGCCACGACGGGGTTGTTGTCGAACGTGACCTTGTCGAACGGACGGTTGAACCAGTTGGTGCTGTCGTTGCGGCGTTCGAACGACTTGTTCTGCGCATAGAGGGCGTCAGCCGTGATCGTCAGGTTTTCGACCGGGCGGAATTGCGCGGTCAGCTGGCCGTTGATCCGCTCACGCTCGCCTTGCGAGAAGTGATAGCGGCTGTCGTTGGGGATCGCGACCAGGGTCGAGCCGCTGGACGGCGCGTTGGTGATCTGGGTCGCGCCGCCGTTGCGGACGAAGCCGTTGGCCGGATTGATGAAGTCGGCGTAGGTGCGGATGTTCCAGTCGTTCGACGTGACGCTGCGGCTGGTGAAGTCGCGCTTCTGATAGCTGCCGAACAGGGTGACGCCGAACTTTTCGCTGTCGTCCAGCCAGTTCAGCAGGCCCGAGACTTCCGGCGTGATCTTGTGGCCGAAGTCGTCGACCTTCTTGTCCATGCTGGTGTCGTAGACGCCCTTGACGCCGATGCTGCCGCTGAGGCCGCTCTCACGAGCGTCCAGCGGATGGCGGGTCTTGACGTTGATCGTCGCGCCGATGCCGCCCGACGGAATGCCCGCGCGGCCGGTCTTGTAGACCTCCAGCGTGGTCACGCCTTCCGAGGCGAGGTTGGAGAAGTCGAACGAGCGGCTGGTGCCCGCCGCGAAATCGACCGCCTGGTCGCCACCGACCGTGGCGACATTGGCGGTCGGCATGGTGCGGCCGTTCAGGGTCACCAGGTTGAAGCCGCCGCCGAAGCCGCGGACCGTGACCTGCGAGCCTTCGCCGTTGGTCCGGTCGATCGACACGCCGGTGATCCGCTGCAGGGATTCGGCGAGGTTGGTGTCCGGGAACTTGCCGATGTCTTCGGCGGAGATGGCGTCGACGACGCCGCTGTTGTTGCGCTTGATCGCGATCGATCGCTCGAGCGAAGCGCGGATGCCGGTGACGACGATCTCGTCGACGGCGTTATCTTGAGTCTGCTGGGCCAGCACTGGGCTGGCGAACATGGCCGCCGTGATGGCGACGCAAGAGGCAGACGCGTGCAAACGACGAAGTCGCTTCATAGCCGTTCCCCCTAATTTAGCCCCCTGTGGGGCGCTGTTTTTGTTACGAGCCGGAAGCATTTCCCGACCGCTCTTCCCGCTCCCGCACCTGGCGAACAACCAATGCACGAGAGATGAGTTAGCGGTAACATCGGTCACTGACCGCCGCAATGACAAATTGACAGCGCTAGCAATCTTTTTTCAAGGCCTTTTTTGGCCTATTTTTATGATAAATGGGCGCTGATTTTGCCGCGTACCGCACTGCCGCAAAGGCGCCGCATTCCCTCGATCGCGCCGAGGTTGCGTTATATTTCGCGAAGGAAACCGGTGTCCACACGTCGCAGCGTGCGCGTGCGGCCGGCTTATCGCCGAATGCCGCCTCTCATGCGTGCATGGAAATTCGCCGAAGAGTGCGGCGCGTCAGCCGAGAATAAGTTCGACGCCGGCGCTCTTCAGCCCTTCGGCGGTCGCCGTCACCCTCGCCCGCCCCGACTCACCGCGTCGCGTGCGGACGATCGCCTGGGCTAGGCCATTGAACACTTTCCGCTGGCGGGCGACGTCCGGCTCGTGGCTGGTCGGGTCGCCATTGCCGACGCCGATCACCTCGACGTCGCCTGAGAGCTCGAAGCGCACCAGATGGTCGGCGCGCGGAACCGGACGACCCTTGGCGTCCAGCACCTCGACCTTGAGGATCGCCACGTCCTGGCCATCGGCGTCCAGCCGCGCGCGGTCGGCGGTGAGGCGCAGGGCGGCGGCCGGGCCGGCGGTCTCGCGACGCACGCGCAGCACGACCTTGCCGCCCTTGTAGCCATGCGCCTCGAGCACACCCGGCGCATAGGGCACGGACCATTCGACGTGATGGTTCGGCTTCACGTCGCGAACGCCCTGGCTCTTGCCGTTCAGGAAGAGCTCGACCTTGTCGCAGTTGCCATGCGCCCAGACCGCGATCGGCTGGCCCTCGCGGCCTTCCCAATTCCAATGCGGCAGCAGGTGCAGCAGCGGCTCGGCCCGCCACCAGGCGCGGTAGTAGAAGTAGTTGTCCTTCGGGAAGCCGCAGGTATCCAGCGCCCCGAAGTGCGAACTGATGCTGGGCCAGCGGTTGAAGGGCGTCGGCTCGCCGCGATAGTCGAAGCCGGTCCAGATGAAGCCGCCCGCCAGCCACGGCCTCTCGGCCGCGTGGCTCCACCACTTCTCGGCCGTCGTCGCCCACCAGGGATGCTCGGTGTCGTAGGCGGGCACGTACGACTTGGCGTCGTCGCGGGCGTACTCGCCCCGCGTGGCCACGGTGCTGGCGCTCTCGGTGCCGATGATCGGCACGTTCGGGAAGCGGGCGTGGAATTCGTCCATCTTCTCGTGACGGTAGTTGAAGCCCTGGACGTCGATGACCGGGCTGATCCCCTCGCCGAAGCCGTTGTCCATGGCGGCGGTGACCAGGCGGGTGTCGTCCAGCCGATTGACCAGCCGCTTCATCGCGCGCGCCACCTGGGCGCCGCGGGCCGTGCCCTGCTGCGGCTCCTCGTTGCCGATCGACCACAGGATCACCGACGGGTGATTGCGGTCGCGGCGGACCAGGCGCTCCAGCTCGTCCATCGACGTCGGGTCGCTGGACATCCGGCGGGTCTCGTCGATGACCAGCATCCCTAGGCGGTCGCAGGCGTCGAGCAGCTCCGGGGTCGGCGGATTGTGCGAGGCGCGATAGGCGTTGCAGCCCATCGACTTCAGCTGCTCCAGCCGCCAGACCTGCAAGGCGTCCGGGATCGCCGCGCCGACGCCGGCGTGGTCCTGGTGGTTGCAGGTCCCCTTCAGCTTGACGGGCCTGTCGTTGAGGAAGAAGCCGTTGGCCGGATCGAAGCGGATCGACCGCACGCCGAAACGGGTGACGAACCGGTCGACCACCGCCACGCCGACCTTGGTCTCGGTAACCAGCGCGTAGAGGTGCGGGTTCTCCAGCGACCACGGAATGGGATTGGCCAGAGTCACTGTCTGCGACAGGCTCTGGCGCTCCCAGGCCGGGATCTTGCCGGCGGCGGGCGCGACGGCCAAGGCCGGCTTGCCGGCGGCGTCCAGCACCACGTGCGAGACCTCGAAGGTCTGCGCCGCGTCGGATTCGTTGACCAGGTCGGTGTCGATCCGCAGCGTCCCGTCGAGCTTGGCGCGCACGAAGACGCCCCATCGTGGCACGTGGACCGGCGCGGTCTTGACCAGCCAGACGTGGCGATAAAGCCCTGCCCCTTCGTAGAACCAGCCCTCGCCCAGGCTGGCGTCGACGCGCACGGTCAGAAAGTTGTCGCCGCCCAGCTTGGCGATGTCGGTGATATCGACGCGGAACGGGCTGTAGCCGCTGTCCTCGCGCTCGAGGATGTAACCGTTGACCATCACCAGGGCGTCGCGGAACGCGCCGTCGAACTCGATCGACAGCCGCTTGCCCGCGTCGGCGGCCGGCAGGGCGAAGGTCCTGCGGTACCAGCCGACGCTGGTCTCCGGGAACTCGCGGCCCAGGGGCTTGTAGCCGTGAGCGGCGCGCAAATCCTCGTCGTCGGGCTTGCCCGAGGGTTTGTAGTCGGGATTGGGGACGAACGGCAGTTCGACGGCCCAGTCGTGCGGCAGGGTCACCAGCTTCCAGGCGCTATCGTCGAAGTCCTTCTGCGCGGCGGCGGCGACCTGCCACGACGGGCTGCTGGCGCCGGCCTTGGCGTAGGTGCGCTGGTTGGCGCCGAAGCCGAAATCCTTGACCGGATCGGATGCGTGGCCCAGGGCGAAGCGCCAGTCGAAGTCCAACGAGGTCCGCTCGCGCGGCGCGAGGTCAGCCTGGGCGGCTTGGGCGCTCGCGCCCGAAGCCCGCGTCAGCAGCGCCGCGCCCGCGGTGGCGGCCAGGGCCTGGCGCCGGTTGATCTCGACCATCGGGAAGGGGCCTCGGGATAGGAACAAGCGCGCGTCGCCTTCCGCGACTATCATTTGTCGTACAATTATTGCAAGTCGCGGTCAGGTCTCGGCCTGCCGCGCCTGGGCCACGTCGGCCAACACAGCGTACAGGGCAGCCACGTCCAGAGGCTTGCGCAGAACGCCGTCGGCCCCGTCCTCATGGTAGCGAGCGACGTCGTCCGGGGAGACATTGGCGGTCAGCATCCAGATCGGGATTCGCGCGCCGGCCGGCTCGGCCGCGCGGATCGCCCGCACCGCCTCGCGCCCGCCCAGCACCGGCATGTTCACATCCATCAGGATCAGGTCGAAGGCGGTCGCGCGCCAGAGGTCCAGCGCCCGCGCCCCGTCCTCGGCGAAGGTCAGCGACACCGGGACGCTTTCCAGCGCCAGGGCCAGGACCCGGCGGTTGGCGGCGTTGTCCTCCGCCGCCAGCACGCGGATCTGGTCGCGCGCCGCCTCTTCGCGCTGGGCCGGCGGCGGGAGCGGGCGATGGATCCGCGCCGCGAAGGCGAACCAGAACACCGCTCCGCTCCGCCCCGCCGGCGCGGTCGCCGAGTCGACGCCGATCTCGCCGCCCATCAGGGCCAGGTTCTGGGCGCAGATCCTCAAGGCCAGGCCGGTGCCGCCCTGGATCCGACCGCGTTCGGTCTGGTCCCAGGCCTCGAACACCTTGTACCGCTCGTCGGGCGGGATCGGAGGGCCCGTGTCGGCCACCTCGATCAGGATCCGCAGCACCTCGTCCTCGACGACCCCGGCCAGCCGCAGCTTGACCTTGCCGCCTTCGGAGACGGCGCCCAGGGCGCTGGAGACCAGGTTGACCAGGGTCTGCTCGACCCTGACCAGGTCGGTCCTCACCAGGAACGACACGGTCGGATCGGCCTCTTCCAGGGTCAAGTCGACGCCGATCGCGCGGGCGTGGCCGCTCCAGACCCGGATCACCGAGCGCGCCAGGGCCCGCAGGTCGACCGGCGACAGCTCCAGGCGCGCATCCCGCGTATCGGCCTGGGCCAGGTCCAGGATCCCGCCCAGCAGGCGCGCCAGCTGCTCGCCGCCCTCGACCACGCCGTCCGCCAGCTCGGCCTGGCGCGGTGACAACGGCTCGCCCTTCAGGGCCCGGGCGAAGCCCAGGACGGCGTTCAACGGCGTGCGGATCTCGTGACTGGCCACGGCCAGCAGATCGCTCTTCACGCGGTTGGCCGTGCGGGTCTCGTGCACAGCCTGGGTCAGAGCGACATTGTTGCGGGTCAGGTCGCGCATGGCGGCGGCCAAGGCCCGGTCCGTCACCTGCTGGCGCCCGGTGACCACCAGCACCGCCGCCACGAACAGCGCCATGGCCAGGGTGTAGTGATGAGCCTTGAGCGGATCGCTCCAGTCGATCGCGATCCAGATCAGGGTCAGGGCCGGTGGGACCACCCCGACCACGTAGCTTACCCGGGTCAGATGCGCCCGCAGCGCCACGAACAGCAGGACGCAGATCGCCAGCAGCGCCGCCTCGACCTGCATCTGCGGATGGTCGTAGAGCCGGATCTGCACCGCCATCCAGCAGGCGTTCGACACCAGCAGGAACATCAGAACGTCGGACTGCAGAGCGAGCCGCCGGTGCGCCTTGACGGGATCCGGGTCGCGCAACGCCAGCTCGGTGGCGAGGAACAGGGCGAAGTAGAGTCCGAGTTCCAAAACGCCCAGCGCGGCGATCCGCCAGGGTGTGAACTTCAGCAGCAACAGAACGAAGCAGGCGACGAGTCCCAGGCGCGACAAGGCCACGCCACGCGAATAGCGCACCAGCCCGTCGAGCTGGGTGACGTCCGTCGGCCTCTTCAACATTCGGGTCCCGCCGAGCCCTAGTTTCGTAAGGGAAGCCTGCCGTCCCATAGGGCTGCGATTCGCGCCGCAACGATCGCCTTAAACGCGAGTATTCGGTCGGATTGTCGACGGAAGGCTCAGCCGGGCAGGACTACGCTCAGCGCCAGCACGCCCAACAATCCCACCACGCCGACCAGACTCTCCATCACCGTCCATGACAGGAAGGTGCCCTTCAGGCTGAGGCCGAAATACTCCTTGAACATCCAGAAGCCGGGGTCGTTGACGTGGGAGAACATCAGGCTGCCCGCCCCAACGGCCAGCACCATCAGGTTCGGGTCGACGTGCGAGGCGGCCACCACCGGCTGCAGCAGGCCGGCCGCCGTCAGGCCGGCGATCGTGGCCGACCCCAAGGCCACGCGGATGACCATGGCGATCAGCCAGCCCAGCACCAGCGGATGCAGCGGCACGGAGCGCAGCCAGCCGCCCAGCTCGTTACTGATCCCGCTGTCGACGAACACCTGCTTCAGCGCTCCGGCCCCGGCCAGGATCAGCAGGATGCCGGCCACGTCCTTCAACGCGTCGCCATAGCGGCCCATCTGGCCGGTGAACGGCAGGCCGCGCAGCACGCCCAGGCTGAAGGTGGCGTAGACCAGCGACAGGGTCAGCACCACGACCGGCTGGCCGACGAAGGTGACGATGGTCTTGGTCTCGGACGGCGCCTTCATCGCGAAGACCAGGGCGGTGGTCGCGGCGATCATCACCACCGGCAGCAGAGCGGTGGTGAAGCTGTTCAGCGCGCCGGGCGTCGCCGCCTCGGCGGTCTCGACGACGACGAATGTGGCTTCCGCGCCCGGTTCGGCCTGGGGCACGGCGTTCAGGCGGTTGAGGACCAGGATCAGCAGCGGCCCGCCGATCATCAGCGCCACGACGCTGACGACCAGGCCGTAGCCCAGGGTCAGGCCGGTGTCGGCCCCGAACAGGGTGATCAGCGCCACGGGCGACGGATGCGGCGGCAGGAAGCCGTGGGCCACCGACAGGCCGCACAGCAACGGCAGGCCGACATAGACCGGCGACAGGTCGGCGCGCTTGGCGATGGTCAGGATCAGCGGGACCATGACCACGAAGCCGACGCTGTAGAACAGCGGGATGCCGACGATCAGGCCGGTCAGGGCCATGGCCAGCAGGATGAAGCGCAGGCCGACCGCGCCGATCAAGGTCCGGGCGATGCTCTGGGCCGCGCCGCTGTCGGCGATCGCCCGACCGAACATCGCGCCCAGGCAGATGATGGCGGTCAGGCCGCCCAGCATGTCGCCGACGCCCTTCTCCATCGACTTGGCCACGTGGTCCAGCGGCATGCCGAAGCAGAAGGCGGCGGCCAGGGCCGTCAGCAGGAAGGCGACGAAGGGCGGGACCTTGCCCCAGCCGATCAGCACGACCAGCAGGGCGATCAGCGCGAAGGCCGTGAACACCATCGGGGAAGGCCACCCTTGAACGCGCGGGAAGCTCCGCGACCGGAGGAGTTAAAGAGCGATTCCCCGGCGTCGTGGTGTTCGGCCACGACGCCGGGGAATCAAACCCCTCGCGGCGGGGAGGCCGTCGGAGGGGCTCGGATCGGCCGCTTCACCGGGGAGGTGATGTCGCGGCCTGATCGGGGCGCGCCGGGGGAAGGACGCGCCCGAGAGGTTGGACCCTAGAACCTCAGGCGCACGCCGGCGCGGTACATCCGGCCGATGACGTCATAGAGGAACGGGTTCACGCCAGGGCTGACATTGGTCGTCGGCGAGGCGACCGGATCCTTGTCGAACAGGTTGTCGATCTTGAAGTAGGCGGTCGTGTTGGCGGTGACCTCGTACGAGCCGCCGACGTCGACATAGGTCGCGCCCTTCATCTGGTTGTTGTCGATGGTGTGGTGAGCCACCGTCGAGACCGGGCAGCCGGTCCGGCACTCGATGAACTCGTTGCTGTAGACGCCGTCGCTGATCCAGCGCTCGTAGACCGATAGGCTGAGCTTGTCCTTGGTCCAGGTCTGGCTGAACGTGGCCTTCCAGTCGGGCGTGTTGCCGACGTTGACGCCCGCGCTCTGCACCGGGATGGTGCCCAGAACGCCCGACTTGGTCAGGAAGCTGATGGTGTGCGTGGCCAGGGCCCGCAGCTGCACCTGGCCTGGCAGGCCCCAGTCCTCGAGGTTCTTGCGATAGACCGCCTCGACGTCGAAGCCCTTGTTGCGCAGCGAGGCGACGTTGAAGGCCTGGACGCGGACGAAGTTGGTGTTCGGCGTGGTGCTGGTCAGCAGCATGGCCGAGCAGATCTCCTGGTTGCCCGCGACGCAGAGGTCGACCAGGTCCTGGGCGGCCAGGGTGCTGATGGCGCCCTTCACCTTGATGTCGAAATAGTCGACCGACAGGCTGAAGCCCGGCAGGAACTTCGGCTCGGCCAGCACGACGCCGACCTCGGTGTTGCGCGCCGTTTCCGGACGCAGGTTGGCGTTGCCGATCGTCTGCAGCAGGACGTTCGTCGCCGCGCCCCGATAGAGGACGGTGGCGTTGGTCACGACCGGCGGCGCGAACAGCTCCGAAAGGTTCGGAGCGCGGATGTCGCGCGAGGTCACGGCGCGGAAGCGCAGGCCCTCGATCGGGGTCTTCCAGGCGCCGCCCAGCTTCCAGGCGGTGACGTTGCCCGAGGTGCTGTACTTGGTCTGGCGGACCGCGCCGTTGATATTGGCCTCGCCCAAAGCGTCCGACTTCAGGATCGGCACGTTGGCTTCGAGATAGCCTTCGACCACGTGATAGTAGCCGTGGCCGCTGTGGTAGTTGCCGGCGTACCAGTTGTTGCCGGTCGTGCGGACCAGCGGGTCGGCCGGATACTCGGCGTTGTACTGGGCGGTGGCCGTCAGGCCGTCGCCGTACGGGTCGGTGATCGTGCGGTAGTCCTCTTCACGCCACTCGACGCCGGTGGCGATGGCCACCGGGCCGGCCCAGGTCGAGAAGGGCTCGCCGGTGACGTTGAAGCTGGCGACGGACTCGATCTGCTTGGAGCGTTGGAACGGACCATTGGCCGGCAGGACATAGGCCAGGGCGGCCGGGTCCAGGGTGACTTGGCCGATGACGTTCAGCGGCACGCAGCCGTTGGCGCGGGCGACCGGGTCGCGGCAGATCGCGATGCCGTTCGGGCCGGCGATGGCGTCGATCGCAGCGTTGTAGCGCGAGGTGACCGAAATGTTGTCGACGTCCAGCTTGATGCGGTTCGTGCCGAACGCGTAGTAGGCGTCGTACTTCCAGTCCGTGCCAAACAGGTTGTGGCTACCGCTCGCGCCCAGAACGAAGCGGGCCTGTTCGCGCTTGATGTTGACGGCGATCGGGCCGAAGCCGCCGTTGCTGGTGCCGAAGGCGAAGCTGGTGATGCCGGCGGTGGCGCACGAGGCCTTGATCGCGGCGGGAACGAACGGGTTCTCGCACTGGATGGTCAGGCCCGTCTTCTCCTCCCCCGTGTTGGGCTGGTTCAGCGAATAGGCGTCGGCCAGGTTGGCCGTGAAATAGACCTCGTCGTTCTCGGTGGCCTTGAGGCTGACGCGGCCGTAGGCGACCTTGCGCTTCAGGCGCGCGGCCAGGGTCGGCGAGGCGCCGATGATGCCCGACAGGTCGCCGCCCACGCAGAACGGGCTGAAGCAGTTGGTCACCGCGCCCGCGCCCGTGGCGACGCCGTTCGAGCCGTATTGGAACTGACGCGGCGCGCCGTTGGCCCCGAAGGCGACGCCTTGCAGCGGGCCGTTCGTGATCAGGCCGTACTTGGCGTACTGGATCTGCTGGGCGCCCTGGATGACGCGGTACTGCGGCAGGCCGTCGGTGGTCGCGCCGAGCGGGCGCACCTGGATGGCGGGCGAGTTGAACCAGTCGCGGCCGCCGGCCTGGTTCAGGCCGAAGTCGCCGGCCAGGACGCCCGCCTCGCGGTTGTACTCGACGCTGCCGATCACGCGCAGGCGGCCGTCGAAGAACGACTTGCCGCCGGCGAACTGGGCCACGACCGTGTCGTTGTCGTGGTACTTGCTCTCGCCGCCTTCGAGCCGGGCCTTGAAGCCTTCGAAGGTCTTGTCGGTCACGAAGTTGATCACGCCGCCGACCGCGTCCGAACCGTACGAGGCCGAGGCCCCGCCGGTCACCACGTCGACGCGCTTGATCAGCAGTTGCGGGAACTGGCTGACGTCGGTGACGCCGGTGATGTTGGCCGGGGTGACGCGCTGGCCGTCCAGCAGGGTCAGGGTGCGGATGGCGCCGAGGCCCCGCAGACTGAACGCGCTCAGGCCCTGGGCGCCCGAGCTGGTGCCGTTGGCCGCCACCGTCTTGCCCGTACTGCCTTGCAGGGCCGGCATCTGGGTGATGGCCTGGAAGATGTTGGGCTGCGAGGCCTTCTCCAGGTCCTCGGCCGTGACCGTCGTGGTCGGCGTCGGCTGGGTAAAGCCGCGCGAGTTGATGCGCGAACCGGTGACGACCACTTCGGTGATGGTCGTCCCCTCGTCGGCCGCCGGCGCGGCGGCCTGCTGTGCGTTGGCCATCGCCCCCCAGGACAACAGCGCCAGAGCCGAGGCCGAACCGGCATAGATACGGCGATTTATCTTGAACAAAATTCCTGCCCCCGTGCTGAGAAGACTATCCCCTGGCCCCCGGCTGGGAGCACCGACCGCATGCATTAGTTTCTTTTTTATTTCAGCGCTGGCGCACTGTTCTTAAGTTCACTTACATGTATGGACGCAGCATCGGTGCGTACTGTAACTACGCCTCACTGATCTGCTTCTGACGCCCTATTCGGAACACAACGAGGATAGGCACGGCGTTCGGAGAACGTCAATCATAAAACATTCATTTATGTAGCGTTCCTAAAGACATCGCTTGGTTAAACGTCACGATCGATAAAATTTTCCATATTTTTCAATGTGACAGCACGGCGCCCGGAAATACGGCGCCGGTACGCATGATGGGCTTTACCCCTCATCCACAGGTTATCGGTTCCAACGGATTGAGCTATCAACTCCCAATGTTTCTCAGCAATTTCCCCCAGGTAGCAGTTTCCTTGAGGGCAACCGCAAATGTCCGACACCCTCTCGACCTGACGAAGGGCCCGATGTAGTCACCCTATCAAACATGATCGCGAAACCGCCGGGAGGACCTCCGACATGATGGCTTCAAGCCCCTCACGCGCCGTGTTTCTGGCCCTGGCGGCCGCCACGTGCCTCGCCTCACCGGCCCTCGCGGCCACGGCGCCGGCGCTCGCGCCCTGGCCGGCGGAGATCGCGCCCCAGGCCGGCGACTTCCAACTGACCGCCAAGACCCGCATCCACGTCCCGGCCGGTGACGCCGAAGCCAAGGCGGTGGCGCTGCAGCTGCGCGACATGCTGGTCCGCGCGGGAAAACCCCGGCTGGCGGTCGTCCAAGGCGGCCCGATCTCGGCCGGCGCGATCGTGCTGAAGCGTTCGGCCAGCACGGGCGAGGCCTATGCCCTGAAGGTCACGCCGTCTGGCGTCGAGATCGCCGCCGGCGACCGCAGGGGCCTGTTCTATGGCGCGGTCACCGTCTGGCAGCTGGCGACTAACGGCCCCGCCCTGCCCGCCATGACCATCAAGGACGCGCCACGCTACGCCTGGCGCGGCTTCATGCTGGACAGCGCCCGCCACTTCCAGAGCGTCGACGAGGTCAAGCGCCTGATCGACGCCATGGCCGCCTACAAGCTGAACGTCCTGCACTGGCACCTGAACGACGACCAGGGCTGGCGGCTGGAGATCAAGGCCTATCCGAAGCTGACCAAGGTTGGGGCCTGGCGCGCGCCCAAGGGGGCCGACGCCTATCGCCCCGCGCCCGCCAAGTACGAACCCTACGGCGGCTTCTACACCCAGGCGCAGGCCCGCGAGATCGTCGCCTATGCCGCCGCCCGCAACATCATGGTCGTGCCGGAGATCGAACTGCCCGGCCACGCCACGGCGGCGATCACCGCCTATCCGGAACTGGGCGTCACCGGCGAGGTCCCGACATCCGGCATGTCGGACTGGGGGGTGTTCGCCAACCTCTACAACATCGACGACACGACCTTCGCCTTCCTGGAGACCGTGCTGGACGAGGTCGTCGCCCTGTTCCCCGGCCCCTACCTGCACATCGGCGGCGACGAGGCGATCAAGAACCAGTGGCAGGCCAGCCCCAAAATCCAGGCCCAGATGAAGGCGCTGGGGATCGAGAACGAGGACAAGCTCCAGAGTTGGTTCATCAACCGCATCGCCGCTCACCTGGCCAAGAAGGGCCGGCGCATCATCGGCTGGGACGAGATCCTCGAGGGCGGCGCCGATCAGAGCTCGATCGTCATGGCCTGGCGCGGCGTCGACCGCGCCGCCGAGGCCGCCCGCCTGGGTCACGACACCATCCTGACCGCGCATCCTCAGTTCTACATGGATAGCCGCCAGAGCCTGTCAGCGAATGAGCCGCCAGGCCGCAGCGAGATCTCGACGCTGAAGAGCCTCTACACGTTCGATGCCCGCACCGAAGGCCTTTCCGAGGAGCAAGCCCGTCACGTGATCGGCGTGCAGGCCAACAGCTTCACCGAGCACCAGCGCACCGCCAGACGCGTTGAGGCCATGGCCTTCCCGCGCCTGACGGCCGTGGCCGAGCTGGGCTGGACGGCGCCGGAGCGCCGCGACTGGACCCGTTTCAGCAACGGATTGCCGGTGATCCTTGGCCAGCTGAAGGCGCTGGACGTGGTTCATGACGATGTGCCGTTCGAGCCCGAGGCGACGCTGTCCAAGCAGGACGGCAAAATCGACGTCGCCCTCGCCTCCCCGCTGGGCTTGGGCGAGATCCGCTACGCCACCGGCGGCAAGATCCCGACCACCGCCTCGCCCCTGTACGCCGCGCCGCCGACCCTGACGGACGGGACGAGACTGAAGGCTCGAACCTACCTGAACGGCCAGCCGCTGGGCGCCGTGCGCGATATCGACGTCTCGACGCGAGCCCTGAACACCCGGGTCAGCAGCCAGCTGAAATTCTGCGGCGAGACCGTGCCGCTGCGGCTCGAGGCGGACTTCCCGCGCGAGGGACAGCGGCCGGTGTTCATGATCGGCATCTACCGGCCCTGCTGGGTCTGGGAAGGCGCGGACCTGGCTAAGGGCGCGACCCTGACCGCGCGGATCGGCCAGGCCCCGTTCAACTTCCAGCTGGCCGGTGGGCGACGGATCGTCAAGTTCGACACGCCGAAGACCAGCCCCTATGGCGAGCTCGTCGTACGCAAGCGCGAGACGGATGGCGCGCTGTGCGAGGGCCAGACCCTGGCGGTGATCCCGATCGACGCGACGGCGGCGGCGAAGGCCGGGCTGTCGGAAGTGACGGCGCGGATCCCGCCGACCGAGGGCGTGAAGGACGTGTGCCTGACGTTCAATCGGCCGAAGCAGGAGATGTTGTGGGCGCTGGATTCGGTGACGCTGGAGGCCGACCGCTAAAACGGTCCAAGCCCCCTTCTCGTGTCATCCCGGGCGAAGCGCAGCGTAGAGCCGGGACCGCCACAAGCGCCGCGTTTCCGGCGGTCCCGGATCGGCGCGCTGCGCGCTTGTCCGGGATGACAGCTTTTGCGGCCTAATCCCCGATCGGCTGCCGCGGCGCGATGCCGTGCAGCCACGCCACGCTGCCGCGCGCCCGGCGCAGCATCAAATGAGCCCGCTCGCCCATCGTCACGGCCACGGCATAGGCCAGGCGGTCGATGACGAACAGCTGGGCGAAGCGCATCGGATTGGGCTGAAACTCCTCGATCCCCGAGGCCGCCAGGCCCACATGCAGGCAGATGTCAGCGTCGCGGCCCAGCGGCGACTCGGCGTCGGTGATCGCGATGCACGAGGCCTTGTAGTACTTGGCCAGCTCCATGCTCTCCTGCAGTTCGCGCGGCCGCCCCGTCGAGGACAGGAAGATCGCCACGTCGCCCTCGGACAGGATCGCCGCCGACATGCGCTGGGCGTAGCCGTCGGTGAACACCATGGCCGGCACGTCCAGGCGGAACAGGCGGTTGTGGATCTCGGTGGCCAGGGCCGCCGAACTGCCGCCAATGCCGTAGATCACCACCCGTCCGGCCCGGGCGATGGCGGCGGCGGCGGCCAGCAGGTCGTCCTCGACCAGGGTGTCGCGGGTGCGGTTCAGGGCCTCGATGATGGTGTCGAAGACCCGGTCGCCGACCTCGCCGTCGCCGGTCGCCGGATCGCGGACCGCCTGGACTTCGCGGACGGGCCGCGCGGCACGCTCGCGCTGGTCGGTCATCGCCTGGGCCAGGGCCAGTTCCTGGATCAGCCGGAACTTCAGGTCTTTGAAGCCTTCGCACCCGACGGTCCGGCAAAAGCGCAGCACGGTCGGCTCGCTGAGGCCAAGGTCGGCGGCTACCGAGCGGACACTGGAGCGGACGAATTCGTTGGGCGATTTCAGGATCAGCTTGGCGATCTTCAAGTCCGATCGAGTCATCGACTCCATCATGCCCTTCAGGCGCGGAAGGATGTCGCCGCCGTCGATCTGCGCGCCAGGCTGGCTCATCCCGTAGTTCCCTCTCGCAAGCGCCCTGATCCCCGACGCGGCAAGGCTTATCTTCGGCCGGTTTCCCGTCGCGCCGCAACAGATAGTGACAACGATGTCGCCTCGCAATCGCGTTTGACGACTCGAATGATAGCCGAAATGAAAGTTTCACTACATTTTCGTTGACACCACTACATCACCGGTGGCCTTTTCGGCCTCAATAGCGCTGTAGGAGGTCATCTTGTCGATTGAACGCATCGGGGCCGCGGCCACCGGAATGGGCGGCCAGGCCCTGCCCTTTTGCCAGGCCACGATCGCCAACGGCTTCGTGTTCGTGTCAGGCCAGGTGGCGATGGACGAGAACGGTTTCGTGGTCGAGGGCGGCGTCGTTCCGCAGACCCACAAGACCATCCAGAACCTGATCGCCATCCTGGAAAAGGCCGGCTGCACCCTGAAGGACGTCGTGAAGGCGAATGTCTGGCTGGATGACGCCCGCGACTTCCACGCTTTCAACCGCGTCTACGCCAGCTATTTCGGCGACGCCATGCCGGCTCGCGCCTGCGTGCAGTCGCCTCTGATGATCGACGCCAAGGTCGAGATCGAGGTCATCGCCCTGAAGCCGCAAGCCTAGACCGGAGACCGCGCGTGCGCCTCGGCGACATCGACGATCTGGAACTGGCGCCAGGGACCAAGGCGATCCCGCTGGACGGCTCGGTCCGGACGGTGGGCGACCTGGCCACCGCCGGCCTGAACCTGCTGGCCGGCGACCTGCCGATGCCCGCAGCGGTGCTCAAGCGCTCGGCGCTGGCGAACAACCTGGCGGTCATGCAGGCCTATGTCGACCGGGCCGGCGCCAAGCTGGCCCCGCACGCCAAGACCACGATGTGCCCGCAGCTGCTGGTCCGTCAGCTGGACGCCGGCGCCTGGGGCCTGACGGTCGCGACCATGACCCAGCTGAAGCTGTGCCACGACCTGAGCGCGCCACGCCTGATTCTGGCCAATCAGCTGGTCGGCCGGGCCGAGATCGAGGCCCTGGCGCGCCTGACCGCCGCCGCGCCCGACCGCCCTTGCTACGTCCTGATCGACAGCGCCGCCGGCGCCATGGCGATCTCGGACATCTTTGCCCGCTTCCCCGCCGCGCCGCCCGCCCGTCTGCTGATCGAGCTGGGCATGGCGAACGGCCGCTGTGGCGTGCGCTCGATCGACGAAGGCCTGACCCTGGCCCGCCGGGTCCGCGACCTGCCGCGCGTCGACCTTTACGGCGTCGAGGGCTATGAGGGCCTGATCTTCAGCGACCGCGCCGTTCGCGACGCCACCGAGGTCGACGCCTATCTCGGCGGCGTGCTCGGCTTCCACGAAGCGCTGCGCGCCGAGGGCCTGTTCGCCGATCCGGACCAGGTGATCCTGACCGCCGGCGGCTCGGCCTATTACGACCTCGTCGCCCACGCCCTGGCGGGCCGCGCACCCGGTGTGGTCCCGGTGCTGCGCAGCGGCTGCTACGTCACCCATGACAGCGGCTTCTATCGCGAGCTGCTGGCCCGCATGGACGACCGCAGCGTCGTCGGCGAGCCACCCCGCCTGAAGCCGGCGCTCGAGGTCTGGACGCGGGTGATCTCGCGCCCGCAGCCAGACCTGGCCATCGTGATGATGGGCAAGCGCGACGTGTCGTTCGACATCCACCTGCCCATGGCCCGCCGCTGGTTCCGCGAGGGCTTGCACACAGCGCCCCAGGCGGCGCCCGACGTCACGGTCGAGAAGCTGGCCGATCAGCACGGCTTCCTGTCCGTTCCGCCGGAGGCAGACCTGGCGGTCGGCGACCTGCTGGGCTTCGAGATCTCCCATCCCTGCACGACCTTCGACAAGTGGTCGCTGCTGCTTGAGGTCGACGACAACTACGCCGTTCTGGGCGGCCTCAAGACGTTCTTCTGACGCGCATCATGGCCAAAGACATCCTCTCCGCCGACCTCGTCCTGAAGGGCGGCCGCATCATCGACGGCGGCGACGGCCCAGCCTTCGCGGCCGACGTGGCGATCGCCGGCGACACCATCGTCGCCGTCGGCCAGGCGCTGGACGTCCCGAGCGCCCGCGTCGTCGACGTCACTGGCCTAATCGTGGCCCCCGGCTTCATCGACGTGCACACCCACGATGATCTGATCTGCATCACCCAGCCCGACATGGTCCCGAAGATCAGCCAGGGCGTGACCACGGTGGTGGCCGGCAATTGCGGGATCTCCGCGCCGCTGCTGCGCTTCGACGACGCCGTCGCCGAGCCGTTCAACCTGCTGGGGGCGCGCGAGGACTTCGCCTACGACACCTTCGCCGACTACCGCCGGGCGGTCGAGGCGGCCGCGCCCCGGGTCAATGTCGCGGCCCTGGTCGGCCACTCGGCCCTGCGCGTGCTCTGTCTGGAGGACCTGGACCGCCCGGCCACCGCCGCCGAGCGCGCGCGCATGGACGCCCTGCTCCAGGATGCTTTGGACGAAGGCGCCCTGGGCCTCAGCTCGGGCGTGTTCTACGCCCCGGCCTGGGCCGCCGACGTCGCGGAGCTGCAAGGCCTGGCTGCGACGGTGGCGGCGGCCGGCGGCGTCTACACCGCCCACATCCGCGATGAACGCGAAGGCATCATCGAAGCGCTGCATGAGGCCTTCGCGGTGGCCCAAGGGCGAATGGAGGCCAGCGCCGACACCGGTCCGGCGTCGCTGATCCTGTCGCACCACAAGTGCGCGGGCCTTCGCAACTGGGGCCGCGCGGCCGAGACCCTGGGCCTGATCGACCAAGCCCGCCAGCGCCAGCCGGTCCATCTGGACTGCTATCCCTACACGGCCGGCTCGACGATCATCCGCCCCGACCTGGCCGACGGCGAGGTCGAGATCCTGATCAACTGGTCCGAACCGCATCCCGAGCTGGGCGGTCAGACTCTGAAGTCGATCGCCGAGGATTGGGGCCTCACCCAGGCCGAGGCGGCCGAGCGCCTGCAGCCGGGCGGGGCCAGCTATTTCCAGATGGCCGAGAGCGACATGCAGGCCATTCTCAGCCACGCCTGCTGCATGGTCGGGTCCGACGGCCTGCCGCACGACACCCTGCCCCACCCGCGCTTGTGGGGGGCCTTCCCTCGCGTGCTGGGCCACTATGCCCGCGATCTGGGACTGCTGAGCCTAGAGGCCGCCGTGCGCAAGATGACCGGCCTGGCCGCCGAGACCTTCGGCCTGAAGGACCGGGGCCGGATCGCTGTGGGCATGAAGGCCGACATCACCGTCTTCGACGCCGAGACCATCCTGGACCGCGCCACTTACGAGGCTCCGACCCAAACGGCGGCGGGGATCGCGCATGTGTTCGTCAACGGCGTCCTGGCCTGGACCGAGGGCGGTCCGACGGCCGAGCGGTCCGGCCGCTTCCTGCGTCGCGCCACATAAAAAATGGGCGCTGTCCGAAGACAGCGCCCAGGGGGAGCGGGGGATCGCGAGGATTGATCAGCCGCCGAACTTGTACCGAAGGCTCAGGCCGTAGATCCGGCCGTTCATGAAGGACTGGCGCAGGATGTCGGTGTCGTAGCCGGCGCCCGGCTCGCCGACGTAGCGGGTCGGGGCCTTGTTGGTCAGGTTCGACGCTGTGATCGATAGCGACAGGTCCTTGCGCAGATTGACGTTCACCGAGGCGTCCAGCAGGCCGTAGCCCTTCAGATAGCGGCCATCGATCGGATTGGCCGAGACCCCGAACAGCACGTAGTCGGAGCGGTAGGTGTAGACCACGCGGGCCGAGATCAGCTTGTTCTCGTAGAGGCCGGCCAGGCTCCAGTTCTTGTCCGACTGGAACGGCTGGCGCACCTTGACCTTCGCGCCCGCCAGCAACAGCGGCAGCTCGGTCTTCACCCAGGTGTACGACCCCTGGACGCCGAAATTGTGCAGGAAGCCCGGCACGAAGTCGTAGTCGAAGAAGGTCTGGCCCGCGACTTCGACACCCTTGGCGTAGCCAGGATCGGCGTTGACCGACTGGGTGATCCGGTATTGGCCGGTCGCGCAATTGTTCGGCGTCGCCCCGGTATAGGCCGGCGCCGTGGCCACCGTCTGACAGCTCTCGACGCCAAGGGCGAAGCCGTTGATGTCCTTGTAGAAGGCGGCCACCGACGCATAGGCCGACTTGCTGAAGTACTTTTCCAGCGACAGGTCGTAGCTCTTGGCGCGCAGCGGGGCCAGGTTGGGGTTGCCCTGCGAGCCGGTGCCGTTGGTGATGTTGACCGAGACCGTCGGGTTGATGTCGCCGACGCTAGGACGGGTCAGGCCCTTGCCGAAGCCGAAGCGCAGCAGCAGGTCGTCCTGGAGATAGCCGGTGACGTTCAGGGTCGGCAGGACGTCGGTGTAGCTGTTGCTCTTGCTGTTGGGCACGATCACCGGCGTGGCGCTGGTGGTGTCGGTGATCATCGCCTGGGCGTTCAACTCGGTGCGCACGACGCGGACGCCGGCGTTGCCGCGGATGCGGTCGTTCAGGAACGCGAAGTCGACAACCCCATAGCCGGCGTAGGTCTGCTCGACAGCCTTGCGGCGCGACAGCAGCACTTCAGGAATCGAGTCCTCCGCCGGGATGCCGGCCAGCGGGAAGCGGTTGCGGACGTTGTCGCCCAGCAGCGAGTCCGGGTTGAAGGTCAGGTAGCCGCCGGAATAGCCGCCCTCGCCATCGAGCCAGTTGGTGTGCGAGCCGGCGACCAGGTCCTGGACGCTGCTGGCCAGGATGCCGTTCGACTGGTTGGCGGTCAGCGCCAGGCCGTCCGTCGTCAGATTCTTGCCGCTATAGGAATAGTTGTAGAAGCGCGACTTCTTCCGGTAGTAGCGAGCGCCGAACTTCACGGCCTCGATGAAGCTGTCGTGGACCCGCAGCTTGCCGTCGAACTGGGCGGCGTAGCCGACGTCGTCATAGATGTTCTCGGTGCCGTTGGCGTAGTTCTGGAGAACCCAGTTGGCCGGGTTCGACAGCGACGGACCGCTGATCGACACCTGCTGCGGCAAGCCGACCGTCCGGGTGGTGTTCCAGGTCAACCCGGCGCGCGGCTGCATGGCGACCGAGCGGTTGTCCTGCTCCTGGTCGGCCTTCACGTACGAGAGGTCGGCCCGCAGATCCAGGTCGTCGGTCGGCGACCACTTGGCCCCGCCGGCCAGGATGTAGGTCTCGTACAGGCGATGCTCGTCGCCGCCGGTCGAGGAGAAGCTGGATCCCAGGAACGTGCCGCTCGCGAACCGCTGGCCGGCCAGGGAGACGTCCTCGCCGCCGTTGCGATTGCGCTGAGTCAGGCCCTCGGTGGTGTTGAAGGCCGAGGTCTGAAGGCCCTGGACGTAGCGGCTGTCGGCGCCGTTCAGGAACCGATAGCCCTGGTGATAGAGATACGAGTTGTAGTTGCCGTCGACATAGAACTCGAGGCCGGGACGCGGCTTCCACTGGAAGGCGCCCGACACGCCCTTGCGGGTGCGCTGGATGTCTTCCTCGTTCACGTTGATCTGCACGCCGGCCATGTTGACCAGGCCCGAGCGCTGGGCGGCGGTCAGGGCCAGAGGATCGGGCACGTCGGCCAGGAAGGCGACATCGCCGCGGCCGGCATAGGCCTGGTTGTAGGCGGCGTTGCCGATGAACTCGGCGCTGTCGGCGCGAACCGCGCGGCGCAGATTGGCGCCGCCGGGGCCCGGGGCGTTGTCCGAGCGGTTCCAGCTCTTCTGGTAGTTGGCGGCCAGCAGCAGGCCCATCTCGCCGTCGCCGACGCTCCAGCGGTGCGACAGCAGGGCGAAGTATTCGGGCTGCCATTGCTTGACCATGTCGTTGTAGCGGCCCGAGATCGCGGCGCTGCCCGAGAAGTCCGGCATGTCCAGCGGCTTGCGGGTGCGGATGTCGATCAGGCCGCCGATGCCGCCCTCGATGTGCTCGGCCGAGGGGTTCTTGTAGACGTCCAAGCCTGCGACCATGCCCGGGATGGCGCCTTCGATGTTGAACTCGCTGCCGCCGGCGGTGAAGTACGAACGGCCATCGACCTGCGAGGCGGTCTGGCCCGAAAGGCCGCGAATGGTGAGGCCCGAGCCGACGCCGACCGGCGAAGCGCCCTCACCGCCGTAGCGGTAGCCCTGAACGCCCGGGATCCGCGTCAGCGTCTCGGCGACGTTCGGATCGGGCAGCTTACCGATGTCCTCGGCGCGGATGGAGTCGACCACCTCCATGGTGTTCTTCTTCATCTGCACGGCCGATTGCAGGCTCTGGCGGATGCCGGTGACGACCACCTCCTGGACGGCGGTGTCGCTGGCCGGCGCGGTTTGGGCCTGAGCGGCGCCGGCAGCCAGCAGGGCCACGGCCGAAGCCGTCAGCAAGAGGCGGCGGTGTTGGTGTTGCGTCTTCATGGTGTCCCCTCCCGAGGACCCGCGCTGGACTCTGTGGCCGGCGTCGAGTTCCCCGATGCGTTTTCGCCTGTCGGCGGATGTTTGTCCGAACTCATGGGGCGCGACGCGCCCGGTTTCACTCCCTGGCGGCCTTGGACGCGTCGTGCGCCGGGGCCGTTCTGATGTCTTCGGCTCTATGGCCGCGGTTATTGATATCGTTATCAAGAGAGCATTGGCAAGACCATTAGTCAGACAAATGGTCGCATATGATATCGATATCACACATTTGTGAGAACTGGCTCGTCCCGAGGTCGAGCTACTTGAACCGGACACCCTCCACGTTCAGGCCGATCTCTATCGCGTCATGATCCTTGGCGGTCAGCTTGCGGCCGGCGATCACCACATTCTCGAACGTGATATCGCGCACCGGACGGTCGGGCGCGAGACCCGCGATCGTCGACGGGCTGGCCCAGCCGGCGCCCGAATAGGTGATGTCGCGGAAGTGGATCCCCTCGACCAGAAGCCCGGGGCTGGTGTTGTACTTGCCGTTGTAGACGGTGCGCAGGTTGAACAGCTTGCCTTCCTGGATGTGCTCGACGCGCACGCGGTTGAAGGCGACGTTCCGCACCGTATTGGTGTCGCCCGCGCTGATCGCCATTACGCCTTGGTATTCGGGATCGTCCTCGTCCAGGCCCAGCACGTCGATGTCGTCGAAGGCGATGTCCTCCAGCGTGTTCGGCGCCTTGCTGTCGCCGTGCAGGCCGATGAAGATCGCGTGGGCGACGTCGGGCCAGAACACCGAATGGCTCACACGCACGTGGCGCGTGTCGCCGATCCCGTCCTTGCGCGTGGCGTAGATCGCGATGCTGTCGTCCGACGTCCGCACGAAGGCGCGCTCGACCGCGAAGTCCTGGCAGGCGAACACGTTGATGCCGTCGGACCATTGGCCGTTGCTGAGGGTCTTGATGTCCTTGAACGCCACCYGACGCGACGACGAGCAGGCGATCGTGCCGTGCACGGGCGTCAGGAAGGTCAGGCCCTCGACCGTCACGTTCCGCGAGTCCTGGACCGTCAACTGGTCGGCCGGGCGGACGACGATGCCGTGGCCGATGATGCGGACGTTCTCGACCTTCTCCGGCTTGAACGTGCCCTGCAGCAGCGCGCCGCCGGCGACATAGATCGTCTGGCCCGATTTAACCGGGAAGAAGGCTCCGCCCTCGGGCGGCGCGTGGATGCCCGGCTCGAAGACGACGACGTCCGGCCCCGGCGCGGGCCGAGGGATCAGCGCGCCGGCGAAGATGTGCAGGTTGTGCAGCCGGTCGCCGTCGAACTCGACGGACAGGTTCTGAGGCTTGTCGATCGTGAAGACGACGCGGCCGTTCTCGATCCTGGGCTTGATGGCGTTGGCGACGGGCCGCACCTCGACGCGCCGGAAGTCGCCGTTGTTCTTCTCGATCCCGATCTCGACCGTTCCGCCCGCGAAATCGAACTGCACCATCGAGACGTCGCTGGGGCCGTCCTGGTCGACCTTGGCGGTGTACTCGTAGAGGTCCCGCCACGGCCCTCCGGGCCGGCGGACACGCACCGTGAAGTCGTCATTGTGCAGGGCGTAGAGCAGCTTCGGAGGCGGCGCGGCATAGGTGTAGAGCCCCGCCTCCGAGGTCTCCTGCGACCAGGCCTCGGACGCAGGGGCCAGCAGCGCCAAGGCGGCGCCCATGAGGGCGGCGGATCGGATCATGACGGTCTCCCTTCGGACGGCGCTGCCCAGCTTGTTCTTGTATCGCCTCGCCCCCGCCGGCCCCCCCCCGACACGCCGCGCCCGCGGTCGAAAAGGCGGGGCGTCGGACCTGCCGACGCCCCATCGGCCCGAAGGCCGTCATGCAGGGGGAGGTCCCGAAGGACGGTAGATTGATATCGATATCATTCACTTTGCGCAAGCCATCCGGAAAACCGATGGCCGTCCACGAATTTTTGTTGGTATCGTTATCAGCATGTTCTATGACCGAAATGTCCGGTCAGCCCGCCGAAGCAGCGGGCCCTCTCCGGACAAGGGAGGCGTCGGGCCATGAACTTGAAGAAGAAGAACTACGCGCTGCTCAGCGCCTTCCTGTTCCTGTACTTCTTCGCCCAGGCCATGAGCATCTCGCTGCTGGCCCTGTGGCTCAAGCGCACCCTGGGCCTGACCGGCGCCCAGACCGGCGTGGTGTTCGCCGCCAACTTTGTCTTCGCCATGGCCTCGCAGCCGATCTACGGCTTCGTCTCGGACAAGGTGGGACTGCGCAAGACGATCCTCTGGACCGTGGGTATCCTCGTCCTGCTCTCCGGCGCCTTCTTCGCCTTCGTCTACGGACCGCTGCTGAAGACCAACCTGCTGTTGGGCGCGGCGATCGGCGGGGCCTATCTAGGCGTGACCTTCATCGCCGGCAGCTACGCGATCGAGTCCTATGTCGACCGCGTGGGCCGCAAGTACGGCTTCGAATACAGTCGCGCGCGCCTGTGGGGCTCGCTGGGCTTCGCCTTCGCGGCGTTCTTCTCGGGCCGGCTGTTCAACATCGATCCGATGATCAACTTCGCCCTCGCCTCGGTCGCCGGCCTGCTGCTGCTGCCGCTGCTGGCCTTCGCCAGGATCGAGGTCACCGACGACGAGCTCCAGAGTTCGGACAGCCTCAAGGCGCTGGACGCCCTGGCCATCCTGAAGCTGCCCAAGTTCTGGGGGTTCATGGTGCTGATCCTGGGCGTGACCAATCTCTACCTGGTCTACGACCAGCAGTTCCCGGCCTACTACGCCTCGCAGTTCGCGGATCCCAAGCAGGGCGCGGCGATGTTCGGCTACCTGAACTCGGCGCAGATCTTCGTCGAGGCCGGGATGCTGTTCGTGGCCCCGTTCATCGTCAACCGCATCGGCGCCAAGCGGGGCCTGCTGCTGGCGGCGTCGATCATGATCGTCCGTATCGCCGGATCGGGTCTGGTCGCCGGGCCGTGGGCGATCTCGGCCATGAAGATGCTGCATGCGATCGAGCTGCCGATCCTGGCGGTGTCGATCTTCCGCTACATCGCCTTTCACTTCGAGACTCGCCTGGCCTCGACCCTCTATCTGGTGGGCGTCAGCTTCGGCCACTCGCTGGGCCTGGCCATCCTGTCGCCGATCGTCGGCAAGAGCTACGACCTGATCGGCTTCCCCCACACCTACCTGCTGATCGCCCTGGGTGCGGCCGCCTTCTGGCTGGCCTCGCTGTTCAGCCTGTCCCCCACGCCCCGGACCGTCGCCGAGGCCGAGCCGCTGCCGCCGCTGGCCCGGGCCGACCTTGGTCCGGACGTCGCCAAGGTCAATTGAGATGATCCATTCCACCCCCGTGGCCCCCGCCGCGCGCGAGCCGATCCAGCGCGCGCCCATCGCGCGAGCCGGCGAGATCCTCCGCCGCCCCCGCCCCGACCGCGCGCGTCTCGACGCGATCCTGGCGTCCGTGCTGGCGCGGATCGATCGGAACCTCGAGATTTTCACCGACGCCTTCCCCGCCCCCTCCAGCCAGGGCGGCGTCTACCCGGCGATCGACAACACCGAATGGACTAACGGCTTCTGGACCGGAATGCTGTGGCTGGCCTGGGAGGCCAGCGGCCAGGACCGCTATCGCGAGGCGGCCGAGCGCCAGGTGCTGAGCTTCCGCGACCGGATCGACAACGCCATCGCCGTCGACCACCACGACCTGGGCTTCCTCTATTCGCTGTCCTGCGTCTCCGCCTGGAAGCTCACCGGCGACACCATCGCCCGTGACGCCGCCCTGGCCGCGGCGCGGAAGCTGTTGGATCGCTACCTGCCGGTGGCGGGCGTGATCCAGGCCTGGGGCGACCTTTCCGACCCCAGCCAGGCCGGTCGGATGATCATCGACTGTAACCTGAACCTCCCCCTGCTCTATTGGGCCGGGAAGGAGACCGGCGAGCCCGCCTTCGCCGAGGCCGCCAACCGCCATATCGCTCAGGCGGCGCGTTACATCGTCAGGCCCGACGCCTCGACCTTCCACACCTTCTTCATGGACCCGCATTCGGGCGCGCCGTTGCGCGGGACCACCCACCAAGGCTTCAGCGACAGCTCGTGCTGGGCGCGAGGCCAGGCCTGGGGCGTGTCGGGCTTCCCGCTGGTCCACCGCCACCACGCCGACCCGGCGTTGATCGACGTAGCCGCGCGGTTGGCCAACTACTTCCTCAATCGTTTGCCGGAAGACCTGATCTGCTGCTGGGACCTGGTCTTCACCGACGACACCCAGCCGCGCGACAGTTCGGCCGCGGCCATCGCGGTGTGCGGCCTGCTGGAACTGACCCGCGCCCTGCCGCTGGACGATCCCGACCGCGAGACCTACGCGGCCGCCGCCCTGGCCATGGTCGATGTGCTGGGCGAGCGCTACCTGCTGCCCCTGGGACCGCCCGGGACCGGCGTCCTGGCCCATGCCGTCTACCACATGCCCAACGGCGTCGGCGTCGACGAGGCCTGCATCTGGGGCGACTACTTTTTCCTCGAGGCGCTGGTGCGCCTGACGCGCGTCTGGGAGCCCTACTGGTGATCCAGATCGGCGTGGATTTCGGCGGCACCAAGGTCGAGGCCGCCGCCCTGGACGCGACCGGCCAAGTGCTGGCCCGAGCGCGCGTTCCGAACCCCGGCGGCTACGACGCGGCCTTGACGGTCGTGCGCGATCTGGTGGCCAAGCTTGAGCAGCAGGTTGGCGAGCGCGGAACGTTGGGCGYCGGCGCGCCCGGCTCGATCTCGCCGGCCACCGGCGTCATGCGCAACGCCAACTCGCTGTACCTGAACGGCCGCCGCTTCCGCGAAGACCTGTCCGAGGCCCTGGGCCGTCCCGTGCGCCTGGCCAACGACGCCAACTGCCTGGCGCTGTCCGAGGCCGTCGATGGCGCCGCGGCCGGCGCCAAGGTCGCCTTCGCCATCATCCTGGGCACCGGTTGCGGTGGCGGCCTGACCATCGATGGCAAGCTGATCGAGGGCCCCAACGGCATCGCCGGCGAATGGGGGCATATGCCCCTGCCCTGGCCGACGGCCGAGGAGCAAGACGGCCCCCAATGCTGGTGCGGCCAGCGCGGATGCCTGGAGATGTGGATCTCCGGCACCGGCCTGCGTCACGACTTCCGCCGCGCTGCAGGCGAGGACCTGCCGGGCGAGGAGATCATCGCCCGCTTCCGCGCCGGCGAGGCCGAGGCCACCGCCGCCTTCGACCGCTATCTGGACCGGCTGGGCCGCGCCGTCGCCGTGCTGTGCAACATCGTCGATCCGGACGTGATCGTGCTGGGCGGCGGGCTGTCGAACGTGTCGGAGATCTACGCCCGCCTGCCGGCCCTGATCGCGCCGCGCGTCTTTGCCGACCCATGGCGGGCCAAGATCGCGCCCGCGGTCTGGGGCGACGCCTCGGGCGTGCGCGGCGCCGCGCGGCTGTGGTCGCTGGACGAGGTCCGGGCCCTGGCGGCGGTGACCGCCTAGACGCTCGGCGGCGGTCCCGACGAGCCGCGCTCGATCAGGGTGAACTTCATCAGGTGATGGTCGGGCGCGGGTTCGCCGCCGGCCTTCTCGACGCGGATCTGGTCGGCGATCATCGCGACCGCCGTCCGCCCCATGGCGGCGATCGGCTGGTGGATGGTGGTCAGCTCGGGCCAGACCGTGGTCGCCACGGCGGTGTCGTCGAAGCCGCAGACGGTGAGATCCTGGGGCACGGCGATCTGACGGCCATGGGCGACGGCCAGGGCCGCGGCGGCCATGTCGTCGTTGCTGGCGAAGATCGCGGTCGGCCGCGCCGGCCCGTCCAGCAACTGCTCGGCCGCCGCCAGGCCCGAGCGATAGGTGAACAGGCCCTCGGCGATCCATTCCTGCCGCAGCGTGATCCCCGCCTCGGCCATGCCCGCCGCGAAGCCCTCGAACCGCACCTCGGTGGGGGTGTGCAGCGGATCGCCCTTGATGAAGGCGATGTCGCGATGACCCAAGGCCACCAGTCGCCGGGTCATGGCCAGGGCGCCCTGGAAGTCGTCGATCCGCACGCACGAGACGTCGGGCATCGGCCGCGCCGTGGCCAGGGCCAGGACCGTCACGCCCGCCGCCCGCAGCCGGTTGATGGTCGGCCGCGAGTCGCAGAGCGGCGGTGGCAGGATCACCCCGTCCACGCCCGCCGCCAGCAGCCGCTTCACGGCCGCCTGCTGGCCGGCCAGGCCCTCGCAGCGCTCCAGCAGCAGGTGGCTGGCCAGTTTGGAGCTCTGCTCCAGCCCGCCGACCATGATCTCGCTGAGATACGAGGCGCTCGGGTTGCTGTAGAGGATGCCGATCCGCGCCGCCGTGGTCCGAGAGCGCGTCGCCCGCGCCGCGACATTGACCTGGTAGTTCAGGGCCCGCACCGACGCCTCGACCCGCTCGCGCATGGCCGGGCTGACATTGGCCGCGCCCCGGATCACCCGCGACACCGTCATCGAGCCGACCCCGGCGTGGCGCGCCACGTCGTGGATGGTGATCGGCCGTGATGGGTCGTCGGCCTTGGACGGCTCCCGGCGTTTTCGGGCCTTGCCTTCGCGCGTCTCGGTCAAGCGGCCTCGCGATTGGTGACGATAACAAACACAGTCCTTAGCAGGCGCCGGCGCGCGATCAAACGCGTCAGCGTCCGTGATCAGGGACCGACGAGAAACTCTTCGACGTCCGACCAGCCGATACGGGTCGAGGTGTTGGACGGCGTGCCGCTGGTCGCCTGGGCGAACAGGCCCATCTGGGCGCCGACCCAGCGGCCAGGCTTGCTGACGAACGGTTCGCCGACGGGCTTATAGGACACGCCGTCGAGGCTGTAGCTGAACGTCACCTTGGCGTGGGTCGAGCGCAGCATCGACGGCCAGTAGGGCGAAAAGCTCGGCGGCGGATCGGCCACGGTCACCGGCTCGGCCGACAGGCGCAGCCACACCGTGGCGGGCGCGGTCTCCAGCACCGTCGTGACCTGCTCCGGCTTGAAGGCGTCAGCGCCGGTCCGGTCCACGCGAACCAGGGACAACCCGTCCTTGCCGTTCCGCAGCCCGAGCCAGGCATAGTCCGCGCCGAACATCACCAGGCCCGTCCGCTCCCCCACCGCGCGCGGCGCGAAGGTCAGCTTGGCGGTCGCGGTGAAGCGCTCGGCCGGCAGCTTCTGGGTCAGCAGCGCCCCGACCTCCCAGAGGTTTTCCGAGCCCGAGATCGACTTCAGGCGCAGCTTGCCGGGCGCGGCCTTCAGGTCGGCCCAGTCGGCCTGCGCATTGGCGTTCCACTGCCAGGCCGGCGACAGCTTGCCGTCGAAGCGGTCGCTGTCCGGCGGGGCGGTGATCGCCGAGGCCATAGCGCTCTTGGGCTTACGGTGTGCGAGCACCGGCTCGCCGATGCCGTCGCCGTCCGGGTCGGCGCCGATCACCGGCCAGCCGTCCTTCCAGGCCATCGGCTGCAGCCAGACCCGACGGCCGTAGGAGTCGAAGTCCTGGAAGTGCAGGAACCAGTCCTCGCCGGTCGGAGTGCTCACCCAGGCGCCCTGGTGCGGGCCGTTGACCTCGGTCTTGCCCTGGTCGAGCACGTCGCGACCCTCATAGGGCCCGGCCAGCTTGCGCGCGCGGAACACGCCCTGCCAGCCGCCCTTCACGCTGCCGCTGGGGGCGAAGACATAGTACCAGCCGTCGCGCTTATAGAGCTTGGGGCCCTCGGTGGTCATCCACGGGAACGGCCCGCGCGAGGTCATGACCTTGGGCAGGATCTCGCCGTCGATAATCTTGATCCGCTCGCCCACCGTCTTGTCGCCGGCGGCATTCAGCTTCCGCAGGCTGATGATGTTGGCGATGCCCGCGCGGCTGCGCGCCCAGCCGTGGACCAGCCAGCCCTGGCCGTCATCGTCCCAAAAGGGCGCGGGATCGATCATGCCCTTGGCGTCGTCGACTAGCACCGGCTTGGTCCACGGCCCGGCCGGATCCTTGGCGGTGACCAGGAATACCCCGAAGTCCGGGTCCGGATAGTAGATCATGAACTTACCGCCGTGATGGCGGATGGCCGGCGCCCAGACCCCGCCGCCGCGGCGCGGCGTCATGTGATGGGCCACGGGCGGGATGTCGGTCAGCGCATGACCGATCAGCGTCCAGTTCACGAGGTCGGTCGAACGCAGGATCGGCAGGCCGGGCGTGTTCGTGAACGACGAGGCGGTCAAATAGTAGAACTGGCCGACCCGCACGACGTCCGGATCGGAATAGTCGCCGGCCAGCACCGGGTTGCGATAGGTCCCGTCGCCCTGGTCCGGCAGCCACGCTTTCTGCTCCGCCGCCAAGGTCGGCGAGGCGGCCAGCAGGGCCAAGGCGAGAAGGATCGATCGCTCGCTCATGCCTTGGCTCCCGGGGCGTCGAACAAGACCGCTTGGCCGCCGCTCGGCTTGAGGTCAAGGGTGAGGACGTCGCCGGGGTCGACCCGGAGCTCGGACAGCGACACCGGCGTCTGGTTGGCCTTGGCGCCGGCCGGGCCATCGGCGAACACCCGCGCCTGGCGCACGCCCTTGCCGAGGAAGCCGAGCGGGATCTTCAGCACGCGCGGCGTCTCGTTGGTCATCGCCCCGAGAAACCAGCGGTCGCCATGCCGGCGCGCTACCACCACGTACTCACCGATGCGGCCGGCCAGGGCCCGGGTCTCGTCCCAGACGGTGGGGCACGCGTCGAACCAGGCCAGCTCCGGCCACGGCTTGGCGGCGTATTTGGCCGGCGTGTCGTACCAGTAGAGGAAGGTCAGCGGATTGTAGTAGACGGCGGCCATCGCCAGCTGGTGGGCGTTGGTCGTCTGGTTGCGCTCGTGGGCGTAGCAGATGGTGTAGTCGATCGGCCCCGCCACGGCCCGCGTGAACGGCAGGGTGACGTTGTGGCGGGCGGTCGGGAACTGCTCGTTGCCGCGCACGCCCTCCAGCGCGACATAGTTCGGATAGGTCCGCTCCAGCCCTGCCGGGCGCAGATTGTCGTGCAGGTTCACCAGCAGGCCGTGCTCGCCACAGGCGCGGACCAGGTCGGTGATGAACCGGTTGTCCGACTGACGGCCCTCCCAGACGAAGCCGAACTTGATCCCCGCCACGCCCCAGGCCTTGTAGGTCGAAAGGATCGCGTCGCGCTGGCGCATGGCTGGCACGCGGTCGACATAGAGGATGACGCCCAGCCCCTTCTCGCGCGCCGCCGCGACGATGGCCGGCATGTCCAGGGCGGGAATGGCGCGGGTGGCGTCGCTGGGGTCGGTGCCGTCGCCGTACCAGTGGGCGTCGAACTCGATGTAGTCCAGCTTGTGCGCAGCGGCGAAGGCGATGACCTCCATCGTTCCGGCCATCGAGTACGGCTTGCGAACCCGCACAGCCCGGCCCGGCTTGACCCAGCGCACGTCGCCCAGCCGGTTGGGCGAGGCCAGGGTGGTGATCAGGTCGGCGTGCTCGATCAGGCCCGCCTCGGTCTCGGCGACCAGCAGCACCCGCCACGGGCTGGCCTGGCCAATCGCGAAGTCGAAGCTCTCCTCCGCTGGCGTGTCGCCTGGCCCAGACCAGCCGTCGGCGCGCCCGGGGAAGCGCATCAGGTGGACGTCCAGCTTGGCGCCGTCGGCCTTCAGCATGGCGCGCGGATAGTCCAGGCGATCGGACTCGGCGATCAGAACCGCCGCGCCTGGGACCATCGCCGTCACCGGCAGGTCGGCGAATGGTCCCTTGTCGGCGCTGGTGGTCAGGTTCGGATGGACGACCGGCGCTAGGCCCGCCGGCGCGGTGCGCTGGTACTCGCCCTCGTCGCGGCTGGCGTAGAGGACGGTTTCCGGCGGCAACACGAACCCGGTCGCCTCTCCCGCCAGCTTCACGGCGCCGCCGGCCGCGCCGCGCAGCACGCAGCGCACCGCGCAGCCGTGGTCGTAAGCGCGAGCGACCACCGCGAAGCGGACGCCCGTGCCGGGCTGCTCGAACTCGACGGTCAGTTCGGAACAGGTCTGGTCATAGCGGGCGCGGATCCCGTACGGCGGCGTCCAGGCGCCGCGCTCCCGCCGGTGCGTCACGCCCGTCAGGCGCGCGCCGGGTCCCAGTCGGCGRCCATCCGCCAGGACGAGGCCCAGTGGGCTGGGGGCAAGCACCGTCCGTCCCGCGCGCGTCACAGTCCAGGCGAGGCCGCCCGCGCCGACGCTCAATCGCAGCCGAAGACGGCCGTCCGGCGAAACGACCTCGAGCCCGTCGCCCTTGGCCGCCCAGACAGGACCCGCGAGCAGCGCCGCGCCGGCGCCCGCCAAAACCGCGCGTCGCGCCGGTCCGCCCACGTCTTTCGACCGTTCTTCTCCCGACACGCTCCACCCCAACTCTTTTTGCGTCACCGCTTATGATAACGATATCAAACCCGAGGACGCCGCCCTTGGCAAGCCGTCGTCGACACTGGACCAAGGTCGTAGCGCGTGCGCTTGGACATCGCCCCCGCGACTTCGGTAGAGTGTCCGCGAGCGCGGACTCCGGCAGAGAGTCGCGCCAGCGTATGAGGGCGAGTCTTGAGCGGACAGCGGCGGCAGGCGCCCACCATCCACGATGTGGCGCGCCACGCGGGGGTCTCGTCCATGACGGCCTCGCGGGTGGTCAACGACTATCCGCACGTCAGCGCCCCGGTTCGCGAGCGGGTCAATGCGGCGATCCAAACCCTCGGCTATCGCCCCAACACCCAGGCCCGCGCCACCCGCACCGGCATCGCCCAGATCGGCCTGCTCTATTCGAACCCGAACTCGTCCAATCTCAGCAACTTCCTGATGGGGGCGTTCAAGGAGGCCAGCGCCAGCGGCAACCAGTTGCTGATCGAGCCGACTCCGGCCCATCCGACGCCGCTGGCCGCGGTTCGCAAGCTGGTCGAGGCCGGCGTCCGCGCCATCGTCCTGCCGCCGCCGCTGTGCGACGACCCCGAGGTGTTCGCCTATCTGGAACGGGAGCGCGTGCCCTCGGTCAGCTTCGCCACCGCCACGCCGCGTCCCGAGAAGGCCGCGGTCTTCGTCGACGACTACGCCGGCGCGCGGATGATGACCCAACACCTGATCGATCTCGGCCATGTCGACATCGCCTTCATCCGAGGCGATCCGAAACACTCCACCGCCCGCCGGCGCGAGGAAGGCTTCCGCGAGACCATGGCCGCCGCCGGCCTGGCCGTTCCCGACACCCGAGTCGCCGACGGTGACTTCACCTATCGTTCGGGACTGGACGCCGCCCGCCAGCTGCTGGCGACGGGCAAGCGTCCGACGGCGATCTTCGCGGCCAATGACGACATGGCCGCCGCCGTCAGCGCCGTGGCCCATGGCCTGGGCCTGGACGTGCCCAGCGAACTCAGCATCGGCGGCTTCGACGACACGCCGGTGGCCTCGACCGTCTGGCCCGAACTGACCACCATCCGCCAGCCGATCGCCGAGATGGCGGCGACCGCCGTGTCCATGGCCGCCGCCCTCATCCGCCAGGACGGCGAGGACGAACGCCGCCACGTCAATGCCGGGCTGACCTTGGTTCCGCGCGCCTCCACGGCCGCGCCGGGCGCCGCGCGTTCCTAGAAGCTCAGCGCCCGGGCCACGACCGCGTCGAACTTGTCCACCGGACAGTCGAAGGCCGGCGTCGCCGTGCTGCATCCGGGGATGAACACTGGCGCGCTCGACGGCGGCGCGGCCAGGCTCAGCGGCGCGGCCGCGCGCAATTGGCTCAGGCTCTGGCCGGTGAAGCGAGTCCGGATCACCCGGACGCCATCGGCGCGACGCCAACGCTCGAACACCAGGGCCGCGCCGGGCTGGATCTGATTGGGCTGGTAGCCCGGCAGCGTCCATTCCAGGCGCAGCAGGCCGCCCAGCAGGGCCAGAGTACCGTCGTGGCCGGCGATCACCACCACCCGCGCGTCGGCCGGGCCGATCATCGACGGCGAAGCGCCGGGCTTCAGGGTGGCCAGCAGGCGTCCCGCGATCTGGCTGGATAGGGCCTTGGCGATGTAGGGCGTCCGCAGGCGCAGGTCGAACTCGGCCTGGTGCAGGAAGAAGGTTTGGGTCAGCGTCTGCTCGTCGACGCCCTTCCAACCCAGGCTGGCGAAGTCGCGGCCGTCGGCCCAAGCCATCAGCAGGCTCTCGGTGACGCCCGAGGCGAAGGCCTCGGGGCCGGACAGGCTGGCCAGCTCCTCGCCCTCGGCGAAGCCGGGCTTGGCGTCCAGGATCCGGCGTTTGCCTTGGGTCGGCGGACAAGGCCCTTGGGCGCACTGCATCAGGAAGGCGTCGAGCTGCTCGGCCTCCTGGCGGTGGCTGGCGCTCCAGGCGGAGAGGTCGCCGCCGACCCGGCCCGCCACGGCGGCGCGGGCCAGGGCTGGATCGGGCGTGGCGACGCCGGCCTTGACCGGCTCGAACATCGGATCGAACCGCCCCTCGCCCGCCGTGTTCACGGTGATCGCGCAGCCGGGCGAGAGGGCCCGAGCATAGGCGCCGGCGGTGGCGATGGTGCGCTGGGTGACGTTGGCCCAGTAATAGACCGCGCCGCAATCGCCGGACTTCAGCAGCCCCTCGGCGGCGTAGAGCTGGCGATAATAGCCGCCCATCAGTTCGACCAGCTGGCCGCCGCGCGCGGTCAGGTGGCCGGGCGGCACGTCGAAGCGGGGCCACGGGCGGGCCGAGGCCTCCTCCAGCCGCTCCGGCGTCGACATCGCGGCCCGGACGCCGTGGCGGCTGAGGATGACGACTTTCTCGAGCCGGTCAGCCGCGGGACCCGCTTGAGCCGACGTCGCCGACAGTAGGGCGACCGCGACGGCGGCGATACGAACAGGCAGGCGCATGGCGGTTCCTACAGCTTCACGACGATGCCGCGCCGATCCATGACATAGCCGAGCAGCCAGCACACCAGCATGTAGGCGATCGCGCACAGCAGCGAGCCTAGCGCCCCCGGCGTCAGCGCCTGGAATACATGGATCCCGACCCACGCGTAGAGCCCAACGCCCGGCTCGACCTCGATCATGCCCAGCACCGTCACGAACAGCTCGGAGAACAGGTAGATCACCAGCGGATTGAGGCCGAACACCTGGAAGAAGCGCGTCGCCGGATTGGGCGACTTGCCCTCCAGCAGCGCGGTCAGGCCGGCCAGCACCACCAGGTCCAGGCCCACGGTCAGCAGGACGAAGCTGCTGGTCCACAGCTTCTTGGCGATCGGGAAGGCCAGGCCCCAGGCCAGCGCGGCGACGATCAGGACGAGGCCGGCCAGGGCCATGCGCAGGGTGGCGCGACGGGCGTCGGTCGCTTCCTTCAGGAAGCGCGCGGCCAGGTAACCGGCCAGCACATTGACCGTCGACGGCAGGGTTCCCAGCAAGCCTTCGGGGTCGAACCCGCCGTCCTTGCGATAGAGGTGGTTCTGGCCGATGAGCCACAGGTCTAGATGGGTGCCAGCGTTGCCGAGCTTGGACAGCGGGGCGGCCGGGTCGCCAAAGGCCATCAGGATCGCCCAGTAGCCCAGCAGCAGCGCGATCGACAACACGACGATCAAGCGCGGCGACAGCCAACGCACGGCGAAGGCGGCCAGCATGTAGCAGAGGGCGATCCGCTGCAGGACGCCCATCACCCGCGTGTTGGAAAACGGGCTCAGCGCCCAGTGCCCGTCGACCTTATGGACGAACGGGAACCAGTACATCAGGAAGCCCAGCAGGAAGATCAGGGCCGTGCGCCGCAGCACCTTGGCCACGAACTCGCCCGTCGGGATCGGCCGCGAGAAGGCGAAAGCCATCGAACAGCCCACGGCGAACAGGAACGACGGGAACACCGCGTCGGCCGCCGTGAACCCGAACCACGGGGCATGGACCAGCTGTGTATAGGCCTTCGCGCCGGGACCATTGGTGTTGACGACGATCATCAGGCAGACCGTCAGGCCCCGGAAGACGTCCAGGGACAGGAAACGCGTGGCGGGCTTGGTCATGCGGCTTTCCCTCGGGCCTGGTCCAGGCGAGCGATCAGGGCCTTCACCTCGCCGACCGGATCGGCCGGCCGCTCGCGGCGATAGGTGACGTCGGCGGCGACCCAGGCGCGCTCCCAGGCGATGCCGTCGCGGGTGACGGCGGCCTCGTCGAACGGTCCGGTCCTCGCCGCCTTCAGGGCGTCGAGGAACCGCGACCAGCGCGGCAGGTAGAAGTCGCGATAGAGGCCCTGCCAGGCCTTGGAGGCGTAGTCGTTGAGGTTGCCCTCCCCGCCCCAGATCGTGACCTGGGCCTTGGCGTTGGCGACATAGGCCGCCGCGTCCGCCGGGGTGTCGCCATAGGCGCGGGCGTCGTCGATCCAGGTGGCCAAGGTCTCGGGCTGGACGCCGAGCAGGGCGTCGATGGCGCGGGCCAGGGCCTCGACCTCGCCGCGCGCCCGGTCGCCGGCGGCGACATCGCCCTGGCGATAGGCGGTGACGGCGGCCTGCAGCTGGCCGTCGATCTCCAGGCTGGCCAGGTGCCGGACCGCGTCGACCAGGTCCAGCACGAACAGCGGCTGGTCGGCGAAGGCGCCGACCTGGGCCGCCAGGGCGCGGACGGCGGCGTCCAGCTGGGCGCGGTCGCCGGGATGGGGCGGAAACTCGCCGATCGTCGCGGTCGGGCGCTTGAAGAAGAGATAGGCGCCGGCCTTGCTCTTCCACCAGCGCGGCGACCAGTAGCGGGTCGAATAGGCGGCCTGGACCAGCTGGCCCAGCGCCGCGTCCAGGGCGGGCGTGGTCCGGCCGTAGCGCGAGCGGGCGTAGGTCGACAGCCACACGGCCAACGACTCGTGGCCCGCGCCCCAGGCCTGGTCATAGGCGGCCTCGTAGACGATCGAATTGCTGTGCAGCCCCTCAGGGAACATGCCGAAGCCCGCCAGCTTGCCGGTGTCGGGGTTGGCCGCGATGGCCGCGAGGTCTCGGCGGTAGTAGTCGAGGTCCCCATAGACCGGGTTGCTGGCCCCGTAATTGTGCACGTAGCCATAGATCCACGGCTTGCCACCGAAGGCCTTGGCGTTCTTCCAGACCGCCGGATAGCGGTCGTTGCCGATGTCTAGGACCATCAGCTTGTCGTCGGGAACCAGGCTCAGATAGGCCGAGATGGCCGGCGGGTCCCAGAAGTGGCTGTCGGCGCCGAACAGCCAGCCTTGCATCACCCAAACGGCGTCCGGTTGGCCTTGACGGATCGAGTCGTAGAGCGCCTTGCCATAGGCGGCCAGGCGCTTGGCTTTCAGGGCCGGGTCGATCTCGACCTTGGTCTTGGTCGCGACGGTGTTGGCGGTTCCGTCGCCATAGGCCGCGTCGCGGGCGTCGGCGCCGTCGGCGTTGATCGGCGGCAGCATCTCGTTGAACGAGTCGGCCAGGTAGTAGGTCCCCGCCCCGTAGGTCTGCGCGTACAGCGCCAGGAAACGGCCGGCGATCTTGGCGAACAGCGGGTCGGCCGGGTCCAGCCAATAGGTCTCGTGGAAGCCCTCCCACGGCCGCATCCGGTAGATGCGGGCCTTGGGGTTCTTCTGGGCGAAGGCCTTGGGCACGTAGCCGCCGAAGGCCGGCAGGATCGGGCTCATGCCCAGCGACCGCATCCGGCTCAGGATCTTGACCTGCAGATCCTTCTTCTTGTCGATCCAAGCGGTCGGCAGCGGGGCGCGATAGCCTTCGATATTGCCCATGCGCTGCCAGGGCGTGAAGGCGGGCCCGGAGAAATAGTCGGCCAGCTCGCTCTCGGTCAGGCCGAACTCACGCCACAGCGCCCGCCAGACATATTCCTGACCTTCCATGGCCAGGGGCATGTCGACGCCGTGCGCCGCCATCCAGTCGATCTCGCGGCTCCAGCGCCCCCAGCCCCACCAGGGGGTCGTGTAGCCGTAGGTGCAGGTGTTGAGGTAAGCGCGATGCTTGAACGGGCTCTCGACCCGGCCGCCGGCCGAGGCGGGCAAGGCGCCGCCCTGGGTGACCCGATCCCCCTCCCAGCTGACATGGGCCAGGCCCGCCTGGCGCAGATAGGCGTAGGCGCCGCGAACCAGGGCCACGGGGCTGTCGCCGGCGATCGAGAGCTTTCCGCCCTCACCGCTGACGGAATACCAGGCCCGCCCATCGCTGGGCGCGAGGCGCAGGGACACGCTCGCCAGGCGCTTGCCGAACAGACGCGTGAGGCTGGCCTTGGCGGCGGCGGTCGTCCCGACCGGGCTCGCGGCCAAGGCGGGCCTGGCCACCGCGGCGGCGGCCAGCGCGGTGGTCAACGCCTGACGTCGATTTAGAAAAGCGGCCATGCATACCAGCGCCCCGGTAGAGACCATTTCAATACCTCTTCGCGCCACCTTGGACGGCGAGAGTACATTGAAGGCGCTTCCGACCGGGCCAACGCCCCTCACCAACCCCGGAGCCACATTGCCCCATATCCTTAGACAACGCGGTTGCGGGGCTTCACAAGCCGGAATTTTCCGGCAGGTGGAATTTTGGTTTCAATTCCCACGAAAAGGCAACAACGCGATCGCCGCGCTGACAGTGGATGCGACCAATTTAATACCTTTCAGTCGCCCCAACGCTAGGCTGCGGGAGACGGCCGTCCATCGAACGGCCGCCTCCTCGTGCGCGATCTACTGCGGCGTGGTCGCCTGGGCCGGCGAGGCCTTGTCTGGTGTCGTGCCTTCGCCGTCGAAAGGCTCGAGCCGGAAGGCCACGCGGGTCGGCTCCAGCTTGGTGCGGTATTGCATGTGCGGCTGGCCGACATGGTTCCAGGCCGTGTCGCCGCCGACGCCCCATTGCGCCCCGTCGACCAGCAACGAGACCTCGCCGTGCGGCGTGATGTCGGTGCTCTTCCAGGTTCCTTCCGGACGGCGGTAGAGGTCCGTGTACGGGAAGGCCAGGACGTTCATCATCAGCGGGCTGGCGCCTCGGACCCGCAGGCCCTTGCCCTCGCCTGAGACCTCCATCCAGCGGACGTCGACCTTGTTGCCGGTGTCCTGGGGCCGCATGTAGTCGTGGTTCTGCTCGGCGATCGCCCCGCGCCACAGGCCGATGGGCGCGCTGGTCTTGCGGTCGACGTAGCTCTCGTGCGGACCGCGGCCGTACCACTCGACCGTCTTGAGGCTGGTCGGCATGGAGAACCACAGCCCCACGCGCACGGGCGGCGGCAGATCGCTCTTCAGCGGCGTCAGCAGGCCGGCCACGTCGACGGTCCCGTCGCCGTTCATCGTATAGGTGGTGACGAAGCGCGCCGCGCCCGCCCCCAGCTCATGGTCGACGACGACCTCGGCCCCGCCGCCCGGCAGGCGGCGGCTGGTGATCGCGCGGACCTGCCGCTCCTTGGTCATCACCTTCCACGGCGTCTGCTGCGAGACGGTGCCGGTCAGGGTGTCGTTGTCGATCTCGGCCCGGAAGAAGTTGGGCTGGCCGCCGGTCAGCAGGGCCGCGCCGGCCTTGCCATAGCCGGAGACCAGGCCCGTCTTGCGATCCAGGGTCAGGCTGGTTCCGCCCGCCGACAGGGTGACGGCGTCGGCGGCGTCCTTCAGCTCGACGGCGCCCTTGACGGCTTGAGCGGTCGCGATCGCCGGCTGGCTCAGGGCGAACTGCTCCCAGCCGACCACATAGCCTTCGGGCGTCAGCGACACCGAGCCCGCCTTGGCCTTGGCGCGGATCGTCACGAAGTACTCCGCCCCCGCCTTGCGCTCGATCTTGGGCAGCGGAAGGGTGACGGTCTGGGTCGCCCGCGCCTTGGTCGCCAGCGCCGGCAGATCGCCCGACGCGATGGTGACGCCGTTCTCCAGCAGCGCCCACTCGAACGCGAAGCCGGACAGGTCGCGGAAGTCGTGGCGGTTGCGCACCGTCACCGCGCCGGTCGCCGGATCGAAGGCCTCAAACTGGATCGGCGAGAGGACCTTCTGGACCTCGTAGATGTGCGGGTTAGGGGTGCGATCCGGTTGGATCAGGCCGTCGCCGAACTCGACGTCGCCGCCGGGGTTGGGGCCATACTCGCCGCCATCGCCCCAATAGCGGCGGCCGTCCTTGGCATAGCGGTACATCGACTGGTCGACCCAGTCCCAGATGAAGCCGCCCTGCAGCTTGTCGTACTTGTAGATGGTGTCCCAGTACTCCTTGAAGTTCCCGCCGGAGTTACCCTGCATGTGGGAATATTCGCACTGGATCATCGGCTGGGTGCGGGTCGGATCCAGCGCCCAGTCGACCATCTTCTCGACATCGTCGTACATCGGCGCATAGACGTCGACATAGGCGTTGGGGGCATGCTCCCAGTCCAGGGTGCCCCAGCCGAGATACGAGATCAGGCGCGACGGATCGCGCTTGCGGGCCTCGGCGGCCGCCTTCTCGAAATTGGGCCCGATGCCGGCCTCGTTGCCGAGCGACCAGAAGATCACCGAGGGGTGGTTCTTGTCGCGCTCGACCATGTTGAGCACGCGACTGACGTGAGCGCCTTCCCAGGCCGGGTCGAAGCCGATCTGCAGCTTGGGCCGCAGCTCCGGGTGCTTGTTCGCGTAATCCATATACGCGTGGCTCTCGATGTCGGCCTCGTCCATGACATAGAGGCCGTACTCGTCGGCCAGGGCGTACCAGAGCTCGGCGTTGGGATAGTGCGAGGTGCGCACGGCGTTGATGTTGTTGCGCTTCATCAGCTCGATGTCGCGGCGCATCGAGGCTTCGGAGATGACGTGGAAGGTCTCCGGGTCGTGCTCGTGGCGATTGACGCCGCGGATGACGATCGGCTTGCCGTTGACCGCCACGCGGCCGTC
>NZ_JBFUJD010000011.1:0-87959 GCF_056401555.1 Caulobacter sp. P4_E5 | reverse complement strand
GGGCGGAAGGGTATGACCTTCTTCCCCCTCCGGGGGAGGAGCGCCGCAGGCGCGGAGGGGGCCAGTGACGCTGAGCACCTCCCCCGCTGGGGGGAGGATCACAGGAAAGGAACCTCCCATGCCCAAGTCCAAGCCGCCCCGCCGCCAGCGTCCGCGCCACGTCTCCAACCGCACGCGGACGATGTTCGACTTCTATAACGACCTGGAACGGATCACCGCCCGCGCCGAGCGCGAGGCCGAGGCGATGGCGGAACGGGTTCCGCCGTGCGAGCTGGCGGCCATGCGGGCGACCTGCGCGGAGAACCGGCGGATCTTCGCCGAGGCCCGGGCCGAGCTGATGGCGCCCAGCCGCACGCCGGTGCTGGATCGGCTCGTGACCGAGGCGCGACGCCGGGCGCGATGAGGTCCGTCGCCAGGTCCTATACACACATTCTCAAGTCAAACCCGGATCCGGGGCAGATTTATCCACAAGCCGGGCCAGACGAGACATGAACAGCGTGTAATCTGACCCAAAAGTAATCCACATTTCCGCCTTGTAACTTGAGATCAACGGACGCGGCGGTCAGACCTCTCCTCACTGAGGGGATACAGTGATGACCAAGTCCATTTTGCTGGCCACCGCGGCCATGTTCGTGCTCGCCGGCGCCGCTCACGCCCAGCAGGCGCCGGCCCCCACGGTCGAGGCCGCCCCGGCCGCCGGCCAGAGCGGTGTGCTGGTGTTCCAGCCCGACTTCTTCGCCGCCCAGCGCCCGAACACCGCCCTGGACATGGTCGACCGGGTGCCCGGTTTCGACGTCGACGACGGCACCGGAGCCCGGGGCTTCGAGGGCGCGGTCGGCAACATCCTGATCAACGGCAGCCGCCCGGCCTCCAAGAACGACACTGGGTCCAACGTGCTCTCCCGCACCCCCGCCAACCGCGTCGAGCGCATCGAGCTGATCCGCGGCGGCGCCCCCGGCGTCGACATGCAGGGCTATGCGGTGATCGTGAACGTGATCCTGAAGAAGGGCGTCAGCCACCAGTCGATCCTGACCTGGAACGCCATGCTGTTCGACGGCGGCCAGGACATCTACGGCGGCAGCTACCAGTTCACCGCCACCAACGGCGACAAGAGCTGGGGCGTGACGCTCAGCGACGGCACCTCGTCCAGCGACAGCAATGGCGTCGGCCGCAACGTCCGCCACGACGGGACCGGCAAACTGATCCGCGACGAGGCCTATATCAACGACGGCTGGGGCGGCGGGCGCTCGGTGCGCGGCAACTTCTCCGGCCCGGTGGCCGGCGGCAAGCTGGAGGCCACGGCCCGCTACGGCGTCGAGGACTGGAAGGAATGGCAGGAGCTCAGCTCGGCCACCGCCTTGCGCCGCAGCGCCTATGCCGAGGAGAGCCATTCGGCCGAGGTGGGCCTGACCTATACCCGGCCGCTGGCCCCGCGCTGGAACCTCGAGACCCGCGCCATCCACAGCCTGGAGAACTTCGACAACGTCTCGACCGGCGATGAGACGCTGTCGGGCGTCAAGAGCGCCCAGCAGCGGTTCGTGGCCGACGGCGACTCTTCGGAGTCGATCGCCCGCGGCCTGGTCCGCTTCGAACAATCCAAGGCCCTGACCATCGAGGCCGGCGGCGAAGTCGCCTACAACATGCTGGACGTCAAGCAGGCCTACAGCGTCGGCGGCGTGGCCGTGCCCCTGCCTAGCGCCTCGGTCAAGGTCGAGGAGCTGCGCGGCGAGGCCTTCACCAAGGCGACCTGGCGGGTCAATCCGAAGCTGACCCTGGAGGGCGGCCTGCGGGCCGAGAAGTCAACCATCAAGCAGTCGGGCGACGCGTCCAACGAGAAGAGCTTCTTCTATCTGAAGCCCCGGTTCCTGGCGACCTGGACGCCCAAGGCCAACAACCAAGTGCGCTTCCGTTTCGAGCGCGAGCTGGGCCAGCTGGACTTCGAGGACTTCGCCGCCTCGTCGGACCTGGACGACGAGACCGTCTATGGCGGCAATGTCGACCTCAAGCCCGAGCAGCGCTGGATCTCGGAGATCAGCTACGAGCGCCGCTTCTGGGGCGAGGGCATCGTCTCGATCGGCTATCGCCACGACGAGATCATCGGGGTGATCGACCGCCTGCCGCTGCCCGGCGGCCTGTCGGCGACGGGCAATATCGGCGACGCGACCCTGGACCGGCTGTCGGTCAACATCATCGTGCCGACCGACAAGTTCGGCATCAAGGGCGGCCGCTTCACCTTCAAGAACGACTGGAACGAGACCCACGTCACCGACCCGACGACGGGCAAGGACCGGCCGATCACGGGCGTGCGCCCGACCCAGGCCAATATCGGCTTCCAGCAGGACCTGGCGAAGTACAAGACCCAGTGGGGCATCAACTGGCTGCCGCTGCTGGGCCGGGGCACCTATGACGTCGACCAGACCAATGTCTGGCGCGGGGCGGGCTATTACGAGGCCTTCGCCGAGTACAAGCCGACCCCGACCCTGGCGATCCGCGCCCAGCTGAATATCTGGGACGACTTCACCATCCGCCGCACCGTCTTCGCCAACCGCACCGACCGCGCGGTGTCCTTCGTCGAGGACCGGGACATCAATCCGCGCACCTTCGTGACGCTGCGGGTGAGGAAGACGTTTTAGGCTGTAGAAACTGTCATTCCGGACAAGCGCGTAGCGCGCCGATCCGGGACCGCAGGAAACGCAAGCGCTTGCGACGGTCCCGGCTCTTCGCTGCGCTACGGCCGGGATGACAGATCTTATTTGCGCAGCCGCGCGATCATCGCCGTCGTCGACGGGTCATGCTGGCCCGCCGCGCCGCTCTCCAGCTCGGGCAGGATGCGGCCGGCCATCACCTTGCCCAGCTCGACGCCCCACTGGTCGAAGCTGTTGATCCCCCAGATCACGCCTTCGACGAAGGTCTTGTGCTCATAGAGGGCGATCAAGGCGCCGAAGGTCCGGGGCGTCAGGCGCTCCAGCACCACCAGGGTCGAGGGCCGGTTGCCGGCGAAGGTGCGCTGCGGGGCCAGGGTGGCGATCTCGGCCTCCGAGACGCCCTTGGCCTGAAGCTCGGCGACGACGTCGGCGGTCGAGCGGCCGACCATGAAGGCCTCGGCCTGGGCCAAGAGGTTCGACAGCAGCTTCTCGTGCATGCCGGCCGGGCCCTCGTCGGACTTGGCGACGCCGATCAGCTCCATCGGCGTGATGTCGGTCCCCTGGTGCATGCACTGGAAATAGGCGTGCTGGACGTTGGTGCCCTCGTCGCCGAACACCACGGTGGCCGTGCCGCGCTGGGCCGGCTTGCCGTCGGGACCGACCGACTTGCCGTTGCTCTCCATCTCCAGCTGCTGCAGGAACGAGGCCAGGCGGCGCAGGCGATGCGAATAGGGCACGACCGAGCGGGCCCGGCGGTCCAGGCCGTTGCGGTTGAAGATCTGGGCCAGGGCGACCAGCACCGGGGCGTTCTTCTCCAGCGACGCGGTGCGGAAGTGCGCGTCCATCGCCGCTCCGCCGTCCAGGAAGCCCTGGAAGGCGTCCCAGCCGGCCGCGACGGCCACCGACAGGCTGACCGACGACCACAGCGAATAGCGACCCCCGACCCAGTCCCAGAAGCCGAACACCCGATCGTCCGGCACGCCGAACGCGGCGGTCTTGTCGAGCGCGGTGGAGATGGCGGCCAGGTGCTGGTTCGCGCCCGCCTCGCCCAAGGCCTCGGCCAGCCAGCCGCGGGCGGCGGTGGCGTTGGCCAGGGTCTCCTGCGTCGTGAAGGTCTTGGAGACCACGATGACCAGGGTCTCTTCGGGATCCATGTCGGCCGTGGTCAGGGCGAACTCGGCGCCGTCGACATTGGCCACGAAGCGCAGGTCGATCTGGGGCTTGATCGGCCGCAGGGCGTCCCACAGCAGGCGGGGGCCGAGGTCGCTGCCGCCGATGCCGATGTGCAGGATGGCCTTGAACGGCTTGCCGGTCGCGCCCTTGATCGCGCCCGAGCGGACGGCCTCGGCGAAGGCCTTCATCCGCTGGCGAACGGCGTCGACCTCGGCCATCACCGGCTGGCCGCCAACCTTGAAGTCCGCGTCGGCCGGGGCGCGCAGGGCGGTATGCAGCACCGCCCGGCCCTCCGACGAATTGATCGCCTCGCCGCCGAACATCCGGGCCCGGGCGCCTTCGACGTCGGCCGCGTGGGCCAGGTCGAGGGCGGCTTCGAGGCCGGCCTCGTCCCAGGCCTGCTTCGACAGGTCCAGATGCAGGCCGGCGACGTCGAGAGTCAGCGCTTCGAGCCTTCCAGGCTCGGCATCGAAGAACTCGACAATACGCTTTTCGCCGGCGGCCTTGGCGGCGGCTTCCAGGCGGTTCCAGGCGGTGTCGAGATCGGCCATGCGGAGGATGTCCTTTTGGTAAATCGGCGTTTACGGAACGGGGCTTATCAAAGAGCCGCCGCCGCGTCATGGCAGACCATTGACGTTTTTTGCGGGAGTAACAGATGTCCTGTGACGCCGTCGCCTTTTCCGCCATGCTCTGGATGGCTTCGTTCAGTCCAGGTCAGGCCGCCGCTACGACGCCGGCCGTGCTGCAGCAGCCCGCCGTTCCGCCCTCGGTCGCCGGAGAGCCGCTGTTCCTGGACATCGTCAAGCGCGCCAAGCAGCTGAAGGCGCAGACCGAGACCTATCGCCAGGCGCTGGCCGGCGCGGATCCGACCGGCGCGGCAAAGGCGCTGAAGGGCTTCGACGCCTTCTCGACCCGGATCGGCGACCTGTCGGCGCTGGACATGAAGGGTCACGTCACCCTGAAGGAGCGCGGCGCGGTCGACGACCTTAAGTGCATCCTGCGCGGCATCAGCCAGGACCTGCCCGACAAACTGACCGCCGTCGGCGCGGCCAAGACCCTCAAGGACCAGGACCTGGCCCTGCGCGACATGGTCTATCTGCTGAACGACAACGTCGAGGTCATCACCGCCCCGCCGCAACCGGCGGCCTGAGGCCTTTGGGGACGGCCGCGCGGGGCGGTCGAAACTTCGCCATTCTTGCTTGCTCCAAGGGGTCCCGGCGCTCAGAAGATCGCCTGCCCTCCCCCTGCTCTGCTCGATCGATGTCCCGCACCAAGACCCTCGCCTCCCTGATCGGCCTCGGCCTGACGCTCGCGGCCTGCGCCACCGAGACCAACACCACCGTCTTCGTGCCGGTCATCGCGCCCACGCCGCCCAGTTCGCTGACGCCGCAGCCGATCATGCTGTTCAACCAGACCAAGGACGGCCGCAAGCTGTTCACCCTGGACGCCGAGTTCCCCTATTGCGACGTCGAGACGGGCAAGCTGATCGTCGTGCCGCGCTGGTACGTCACCGATTTCGCCAGCGTGCCCTGGTACGGCCAGGGCTTCGTCGACCCGCAGGGTCCGACGGCGCGGGCGGCTATCGTCCACGACTGGCTCTACACGATCGGCGAGCCGGGCAAGCGCGAGGAGGCCGACGCAATCTTCCTGCGGGCCATGCTCAAGTACGGCGTGCCGCCCTTCCAGGCCAAGATCGCCTACCAGGCCGTGCGGCTGGGCGGCGAGAAGGGCTATGGCCTGCCGACCGACTGGCGGTTCATCGACCCCAAGCGCCAGGACCTGGTCCAGGCCGCGCCGTTCGCCAAGCCGCGCATCGGCATGGTCCGCTATCTTCCGAAATGCCAGGGGTTCGGCGCCCTGATCCAGAGCGGCTGGCGCGCCTATCCGATCAAGACCGCGCCGATCATCGCCCCGCCGCCGGTGATCGTCACCAAGACCCCGCTGGACCAGGTGAAGGCCAAGCTGCCGTTCGGGCTGGATAAGAAACGATAACTGCTTGTCATCCCGGCCGCAGCGAAGCGGAGAGCCGGGACCGCAACAAGCTCTGCGTTTCCTGCGGTCCCGGATCGGCGCGCTGCGCGCTTGTCCGGGATGACAGTTTTATTGTCCCGCCTTCTCGATCGCCTCGATCACCAGGCCTTCGGTCAGCAGCTGCGGTAGGATGACGGGCGCGCCGCCGGTCTTCGGATAGACCACATACAGCGGCACCCCGACCCGGCCGAAATCGGCCAGGGCCTTGGCGATGACTGGGTCGCGGTTCGTCCAGTCGGCCTTTAGATAGACGGCGTTCTGGGCCTTGAAGGCGTCGGCGACCTTGGCGCCCGACAGGGCGACCTTTTCGTTGACCTGACAGGTGACGCACCAGGCGGCGGTGAAGTCGACCAGGATCGGCCGGCCCTCGGCCTGGAGCTGCTTCACCTTTTCCGGCGACCAGGCCTCGGCGGCCAGGCCCGGGCCGGCGGCCGGCGCCTCGGCGCTCGCACCCGCGGTCGGGGGCTTGGCCGAGAGGGCGGCCGAAGCGGCCAGGGCGATGGCGGCGACCAGGGCCAGCAGGCCGACGATCATCGAGACGGCCGAGGCCTTGCCCGAAGCGCGACGGGCCTGGGCCAAGCCGTAGAGCCAGGCCCCGAAGGCGGCCAGCACGCCGGCGCCCAGCACCTGGCCCAGCGCGATCGGCCCGGCCTGTTGGGCGAACACCCAGACCAGCCATAGGGCCGCTCCGTACATCGGGAAGGCCAGGCCTTTCTTCAGCACGTCCATCCAGGCGCCGGGACGCGGCAGCAGCTTCAGCAGGCCCGGGATGAAAGCCACGGCCACGAACGGCGCGGCGAAACCCAGCGCCAAGGCCAGGAACACCGACAGGGCGACGGCCGTCGGCTGGGTCAGGGCGTAGCCCAGGGCGCCGGCCATGAACGGCGCGGTGCACGGCGCGGCCACCACCACGGCCAGGGCGCCGGTGAAGAAGGCTCCGGTCGCGCCGCCCTTGGCCGAAGCGCCGGACCCGACGTTCTGGACCGAGGTCCCGATCTCGAAGACGCCCGACATGTTCAGGGCCACCAGCAGCATCAGCAAGGCGAGACCCGCGATGACCAGCGGCGACTGCAGCTGGAAGCCCCAGCCCACCGCCGCCCCGCCGGCTCGCACGGCCAGCAGCAGGCCGGCCAGGGCCAGGAAGGTGGCGACGACGCCCAGCAGGAACACCAGGCCCTGCAACCGGGTCTTGCCAGCGTCATGAGCGTGGCCGGCCAGGCTGGCGGCCTTCATCGACAGCACTGGGAACACGCACGGCATCAGGTTCAGGATCAACCCGCCGAGGAAGGCGAAGGCGAGCGCGCCGATCAGGCCTCCAGCCATGCCGGTCGCCGGCGCCGTCTCGACCGGCGGCGCGCCCAGGCCGGCGGCGGTCGCGGGAGGCTCGCCCGCCGTGGCGGTGACCTCCCAGGCCCCCGCCTTGGTGGCCAGCACGCCCGCCAGCTCGGCCGGCGCGGTCCCGCCGCCGACGAAGTCGTAGCCGGGTTTCAAGGTCAGGGTCAGGCCCTCGGGGCCGCGCTCGATCGCCTGGTCGGCGGCGTGCTCGATGACCTTAGGCGAATAGGGGAAGAAATAGGCCCCGGCCAGGTCGGCGCCCTTCAGCGGACTGCCGGTGACGGCCAGCTTCAAGGTCTGACCGTCCAGCTTGAACACGGCCTTGAGGCCGGCGGGCTTGGGGGCCTTGGCCAGCGCCTCGCCGACCACCGCGCCCCACTTGGGATCGGCCGCCGGCGCGCCGGCCACGACGGGCAGCAGCAGGGTCAGCTTGGCGTCCTCCGGCACGCAGACTTGCTCGCAGACCAGATACGAGACGGCGGCGTTCAGGCTGATCGTCGTCCCGACCTGGGCGTCGGCCGGGGCGGTGATCGGCACGGGAATCAGGACCTCGCCCTCATAGGCATAGTCCAGCAGCGGACCCAGCGGAGCCTTCTGGGGGGTCGGCCAGACCATGTCGCCGGCGGTCCAGCCGGCCGGCAAGGTCCAGGCGATCCGGGTCGCCTCGCCGGCGTCGCCCGGATTGCGCCAATAGGTGTGCCAGCCGGGAATGATCTTCTGGCGCAGGGCCACATAGACCGTGCCGCCCGGCGCGATCCCGGCCTCCTGGGCGACCAGCTCGGACTCGATGTGCCCGGAATTGACCACCGGCCCGGCGACGGCCGCGCCCGCCAAGAGACCCGCCGCTAGCAGGGCTTGCAGGGCGAGGATGGCTCTCTTCAGGAACATGCGCGCGGGTCCGGGAGCAAAAACGACAGCGGACGCACACATGGCCCGCCAAGGGCGGCTCGACAATGGTGAAGCCGCGGCCGACAGTCGATTCGAGAATCAACCCGGAGTCGCCCATGCCCGCCGCCTTCGACGACATCGAGATCGGACAGGTCGTCAACCTGGGCTCGCGAGCGGTCGACCAGAAGGCGCTGGAGGCGTTCATCGCCGCCTTCGCGCCCGGCTGGCCGGTCGAGAACGGCGCCCCGGACGGCATGGTCTACGCCATCTGGACCCGGCTCGACACCGAGTCCAGCGCCGCCTGGCCGCAGACCAAACGCCTGGGCGTCGACGCCTTGCGCTGGATGCGCAATCCGCCCGTCGGCGAGCTGCTGCGCGGCCGCATGACCGTGATGGGCAAGGACCCGGTCGGCGAAGGCAAGGGCATGATCATCGCCCAGCACGACCTGCTCGACGAAGCCGGGCGCCTGGTCTTCTCGTGCCTGACCCGCAGCATCTTCGCGCGGTAGCTTCGGCAAAGAAAAAGGCGGCGGAGCCGAAGCCCCGCCGCCCTTCGATCTTGCGATCCGCGACCGACCTTAGTTCAGGTTGGCGGCTTCCTGCTGCTTGATCATGGTCTTGTTGATCAGGCGATCCCAGCCGAGCAGCGACACCAGATGGGCGTAGATCTGGGCCAGGGCGCCGTTTTCCTGCAGTTCCTTCAGCTTGGCGGCCGGCAGGCCGTTCAGCTTCTCTTCCGAGACGCCGAAGTACTCGGCGACCGTGACCGGCTCGCCGGCCGGAGCGCCGGTTTCGTCCTGCGGCTGGAAGGTGGCCTTCTTCAGCTCGAACAGGTCGTTGTCCTTCAGGATCTGGACGAACGAGTCCGTGCGGCGGCGCTCGACCTCGAAGTCGTCGCAGAACTTGATGCAGTTCTGGGTGTATTCGGTCGGTTCGCCCTTGGCGTCGAACAGGGGCGTTTCGCCCTTTTCGGTCAGCAGGTCCGAACCGCGGTCGATGCAGACGATCAGACGGTCTTGCGTGTCATCGTTGGCCAGCACGAACGGATAGCGGCGGATATAGGCCGGGATGTAGACGTTCGGCTCGATCGAGCCGTCGGCGCCGATGAACAGGTTTTCCTGCTGATTCAGGCCCATCACGGCCAGCGGCACCCGGTCGTCGCCGGCGAAGATCACCGGGAAGGTCAGGGCGGCCGGCGCGAATTCCGAGACCGTCAGCGGCACGGCCGTGCCGGAAGCGGCGAAGCCGTAAGGCTTGTCCTTGTGGACCAGGGCCAGCTTGGCGTGCTGCTCGCGATTCAGCGGCTCCGGCGAATTGTAGAACAGAACGTTGCCGGAGATTTCGCCGGCGGACTGGGTCGTTTCCATGAAGAGCTCTACGACAAAATAAGAAGCGGGCGCTCGAAACCTTCAAGACGGCCGCAAAGGCCTGGGGTTCTAGCCGATCCCGCGAGGACCGGCAATCTAGGCCGCCGTCTTGGCTGGATACGGGCCTCCGATTCATCTTCGACGGGAACCGTCGAGCGCGATCGGCCCCGTGATGGGCGAGCGCGATCCGGACGCGGACGGGCGTCGCGATCGGGCTATGAAGTAACGTCTCCGCCGATCGAGCCGCTTTTTCTTGACGCACGATTTTCTCCGCTCTCTGTGAGCGGATGACCTCAAGGGCGCTACCCATGACCCGTTTCGCGCTGATCGCCGCCGTGGCTTCCAGCCTGGCGCTCGTCAGTTGCTCGGCCCTCGACGCGCCAGACGTCTTCGGCGCGGCCAAGGCTCCCGTCGCCACCACCGCGCCCTCGGCCGGCTGGGTGAAGCCGCCGCCGGGTTACCTGATCGGAAACGGCGGCCTCGACGCCACCGTGATCCTGGGCCCGCCGCCCGAACCGACCTCTCCCCGCGGCGAGGCCGAGCGCGCCCAGTTCAAGGAGACCCGCAAGCTGGCCAACACGCCCGCCTGGAGCCAGGCGATCGCCGACGCGGACCTGTCGGGCAAGAACGGCATGAAGAGCTTCTCGTGCGCGGCTGGCGTCACCCTCAGCGCCGAGGCGACCCCGACCCTGGCCCACATGCTGCTGCGGATGACCGACGACGCGGCCCGCATCTACCAGCCGGCCAAGGCGGTCTATCGACGGCCGCGCCCGCCGGTCGGCAACACCGCCCCGATCTGCGTGCCGCGCGAGGCCTGGATCGAGACCGACGGCTCCTACCCCTCGGGCCACGGCCTGATCGGCTGGGCCTGGGCCTCGGTGATCGCCGAACTGGTCCCGGACCAGGCCAGCCCGATCCTGGCGCGCGGCAAGGCCTTCGGCGACAGCCGCGTCGTCTGCGGCGTCCACTTCCAGAGCGACATCGAGGCCGGCCGCTATCTGGGCTCGGCCCTGGTCACGCGGCTGCACGACGATCCCGGGTTCATGAGCGACCTGGCCAAGGCGCGGGCGGAGGTGGCGGCGTCGCGAGCCAACGGGCCGCCGGCGGGGTGTTCGGGGAGCTGAGTTCTTCCTTCAACCCGCCCTCCCCGGCGAAAGCCGGGGCCCAGATCGAACCCACGAAAGCCTCTGGCGAGGCCTGAGGCGCGTACACCCAAACCACCCAGGATGAATCTGGGCCCCGGCCTTCGCCGGGGAGGTCGGAATGTTTTGCCGCCGCGCCAAAGAACGGCACGTGTTCTTCAGCGGGTCATCCCTTGGCTAAACCCGAACGGCGTCGATCAGCAAGGCCGGCCGCTGGCCAGGGCCGAGTAGAACTCCGGCCGGCGGTCACGGAAGAAGCCCCAGGCGGCGCGGTGCGTCGTCAGGAAATCCAGGTCAAACGTGGCGCTGACGATCCCTTCGTCGGCCCGGCCCAGCTCGCTGACCAGGTCGCCGCGATGGTCGGCGATGAAGCTGGAGCCATAGAAGGTCTGGCCGCCGTTCGGATAGCCGTCCCACGGCTCGAAGCCGATGCGGTTGGCGCCGACCACCGGAATGACGTTCGACACCGCGTGGCCCTGCATGGCTCGCCGCCACGGCAGGGCGGTGTCGAGGCTGGGGTCGTGCGGCTCGCTGCCGATGGCGGTCGGATAGAACAGGGCCTCGGCGCCCATCAGCGCCATGGCGCGGGCGGCCTCGGGGTACCACTGGTCCCAGCAGATGCCGACGCCGAGGCGACCGAAGCGCGTGTCCCAGACCTTGAAGCCGGTGTCGCCGGGCCGGAAATAGTACTTTTCCATATAGCCCGGGCCGTCGGGGATATGGCTCTTGCGATAGACGCCCATCAGCGAGCCGTCGGCGTCGACCATCACCAGGCTGTTGAAATAGTGCGGGCCCTCGCGCTCGAAGATCGAGATCGGCAGCACCACGCCCAGTTCGCCGGCCAGCGGCGCGATGGCCTTGACCACCGGATGCTCGCGCCACGGATGGGCTTCCGCAAACCACCGCTCCTCCTGGGCGACGCAGAAGTACGGCCCCTGGAACAGTTCCGACGGCAGGACGACCTGCGCGCCCTTGGCGGCGGCCTCGCGGATGAAGCCTTCGGTCTTCTTGATATTGGCCTGCAGATCCATGCCGTACGAGGTCTGGATCGCGGCGACGCTCAGGGTGCGGGCCATTTTAAGCGGGCTCCTGCTGGCTGATGCAGTGGAACGAACCGCCGCCGGTCAGGATGGCGGTGGAGGGCAGGCCGATGACCTGGCGTTCGGGGAACAGGCCCTTGATCACCTCGACGGCGAAGGCGCCCGACTCCTCGGCGTAGATCGGCACGATGACCGCCTCGTTGGCGATCAGGAAGTTCATGTGCGAGGCCGGGATCGGCTCGCCGTCCTCGTCGAGGATCTTGCCTGGCGAAGGAATCCGCACGACCTGCAGCGGCGAGCCGCGGCTGTCGGTCATGCTGGCCAGCAGCTTGGCGGTCTGGGCATAGACGTCCGCGTTCGGATCGTCGACGCCATAGGCCATCGGGCAGGCCACGACACCCGGCGCGACGAAGCGGGCCAGGTTGTCGACATGGCCGTCGGTGTGGTCGTTCAGCAGGCCGTCGCCCAGCCACAGCACCTTCTTCGCCCCCAGGGCGTCGGCGAGGGCGGAGGTGGCCGAGGCCTCGTCCCAGCCGGCGTTGCGGTTCGCGTTCAGCAGACACTGGCGGGTGGTCAGGACGGTGCCGTTGCCGTCGTGGTCCAGGGCGCCGCCTTCGAGGATGAAGTCGTTGCGGACCAGCGGCGCGCCCGAGGCGGCGGCGATCTGCTCGGCGACGATGTCGTCGCCTTCCAGGCTGTACTTGCCGCCCCAGCCGTTGAACTGGAAACCGGCGGCGGCGGCGGAACCGCCCCCTTGGCCGCCGCCCTGGGCGCCTTCGACCTCGACGAAGATCGGGCCGGTGTCGCGCAGCCAGATGTCGCCGAACTGGCCGCGGACGATCTCGACGCCGGTGTCGCCCAGCAGGGCGCGGGCGGCCGCCTCGGCCTCGTCGCCGACCACCATCAGGCGCACGCGCTCGGCGCCCGGACCGGCCAGGGCGCGGGCCAGGGCGGCGACCTCTTGCTGGGCCTGCTCCAGGTCTTCCTGCCACAACTCGGCGTGGCTGGGAAAACCCACCCACATGGCGCGGTGCGGAGCCCACTCGGCGGGAACGGTGACGGTCATTCGAAGGCCCAATGCAGCGGCGGGAAACGAAAGGGGGCGCAGATGGCCCCCAAAGAGGTTCGGGTCAAGGGAGCCGGGGTCAAGACGCCTGTGACTAGCAGACGCGGATGACAAAGAAAAAGGGCGGCCCGAAACCGGACCGCCCCCATTCTCTAGAACTCTGCTCGCCGAGCTTAGAAGGCGGCGTGCAGGGTGATGCTGGCCGTACGCGGATAGCCAGGCTGGCCGAGGCCGRTGCCCGACGGGTTCACCGCCAGGTCGCCCAGGTACTTTTCGTTGCTCAGGTTCTTGACGTTGATCTGGACGTACGAGCGCTTCATGCCGAAGCCGTCCAGCTTGTAACGCGCGTCCAGGTCCAGCAGCGCGTAGTGCGGGGCCTTTTCGGTGTTGGTCAGGTTGGTCCAACGCTCGCCGACCCACTGGGCCTGCACGCCGAGGCTGAAGGCTTCGGTGACGTCGTATTCGACGCGCATCGTGCCCTTGTACTTCGGCGCTTCGTACAGTTCCTTGCCCTTGGTCAGCAGCAGCGAACCCAGCGTGGTGCCGGCGATGTTCTGCTGGATCTCGGAGTCTTGATACGAGAACGAGGTGTAGAAGAAGAGGTACTCTTCCGGCCGGAAGCCGAACGCGGCGTCKAAGCCCTTCTTTTTCACGTCGCCGATATTGACCGAGAAGGCGATGTTGTCCTGCTCGTTGAAGGCGCGTTCGATACGATCCTTGAAGTCGGTGTACCAGACCGCGGCGCTGAGCAGGATGGTCGGCGACTGGTAGCGATAGCCCAGATCGTACGAGTTGGTGATTTCCGGGTTCGGGTTCGTCAGCTTGCGGTCGTAGAGGTCGTCCGTACGCGGCGCCGAGAGGGTCTTGGCGTAGCTGAAGTAGACCGACTGGTGATCCGCCAGGGTGTAGCTGATGGCCGCGCTCGGCAGCAGCTTGTCGTACTTGCGGGTGACCTCGCGCGGACGACCGTATTGGGTCGTGCCTTGGCCCGGCAGGGTGACCAGGGTCTGGCCGGCGCCGTCGTCAGTACCGGCGATGGCGGTCGGGGCCTGGTTGGTGCAGTAGGCCGTGAAGGTGTCGGCCTGATAGCAGAAGTTGTGCAGTTCACGCTTGAAGAACGGCGCACGCACGCCGGCGTTCACCAGCACCTTGTCGTCCATGAACTTGCCGCGGTACTCGACCGAGAACTGGTTCAGGGTGGCGACCGAGACGCGGTCACGCTTGCGCAGGATGCTGCCGTCCGAAAGCTTGATCGGCGTGCCGTAGCCATCCTTGCCGCCGAAGACGCTATTGGGCGTCGTGTCCTGGCTGAACGTCGTGTATTCGCCGGTCTGGCGGTGGTGGGCTTCGTCATAGGTGTAGGCGGCGCGGAAGCTCTGGCTGTCCGAGAACTTCCAGATCAGCGACGAGGTGACGCCGTAGCGGCGGGTGTTCGTCGTGTTCGGCGAGTACAGCAGGACGGTGTCGAGAATGTCGCCGTCGCCGTTCAGGTCCTGGCCGCCGGTCAGGGCGCTGCCGCGGATGATGCCGCTGCCCGTGCCATTGCCGCTTTCGTTGAACAGGCCGCGACCACCGCCGTTGGCCAGCACGTACTGGAACGAGGGGTCGACGGTCAGGATGAAGCTCTCACCCAGATGGAACAGCGACTGGGCGCGGATGTTGCCGTTGTTCGATGGGTTGATGTTGTACTTGTAGCAATTGCCCGCGTTGACATCGATCTGGGCGACGCCGGCGACCGGGGTCGGACGGTTGCAGGTGGCGCGGCTGTAGCCGATGCCCGTACCGGCCTGGAACTGGGCCAGGTTCATACGGTTGATGAAGTTGTTGCGGTTTTTGTTGTAGGTGGCGATCAGGCTGATGAAGTCGCCGTTGTCGCCGATCGGCTGATAGATGCGGCCGTTGTACTGCTTCTTGTGGATCTTGCCGGGACCGTTGAACACGTCGTTGATCGCGTCGGCATAGCTGACCCAGGCGGTGGTGCCCCACGGACCGATCTTGCCGGTGTCCAGCACGCCGAAGATGCGGCGGAAGTTGCCGTCGCCGGCCTGGGCTTCGATCACGCCGCCGAACTCTTCGTCGGGCTTGCGGGTCACGTAGTTGACGGTGCCGCCGGCGGCCGCGGCCGTCGGGCTGTCGACGTCGGTCGTGCCGGTGTTGACGTCGACCTTGGAAATCAGTTCCGAGTCCAGCTGCTGGTTCGGATAGATGGCGTAGTTGCCGCTGTCGTTCAGCGGAACGCCGTCCTGCAGCAGGGCGATGCGTTGCGAGTCGAAGCCGCGGATGGTGATGTCGCCGCCGGCCGAGCCGTAGGCGTCATTGTTGGTGAAGTTGACGCCCGGCAGCAGGTTCAGCGAGTCCAGGATCGTCTGGCCCGGCACCTGGCGGGAGATGAACTCCTGGGTGATGGTCGAGCGCGACTTCGGAATGGTCTGCGAAACGATCGCGCCATTCTGGTTCTTCAGCGTCGAGGCGGTGACCACGACCTGTTCGACGGCTTCCGAACCCGTCGATTGGGCCATCGCGGCGCCCGCGGCGACCAGGCTACCGACCAGCGCGGTCGTCGCCAGGGCGAAATTTCTCATGTTCATGTGGAAGGATCCCCTCATTATTCGACACGCCCACCGTATGACCGACATGGTTCTGCGCCGTTGGGGCCGTTTACAGAAAGTTTTAGAAGGTTTGGTGACGGAAACGCCACGCCTACCTCCAAACCGTCATAAAGCCCCGCATACGCGGAAGAATTGGTCAGTTTTTTCTTACTTGGTTAATCAGGCGTCATGCAAGCCGCTCACGAATCTCGAGAATTTTCGATCGAAGATCGCGCCTGGCGTGCGACTCTGTGGATGGTCGCGGGGCTGACGCTGGTCCGCCTGATCGCGCTGTTCATCACGCCGCTCGAGCTGTACCCGGACGAAGCCCAGTACTGGCTGTGGTCGCGCGAGCTGGCGTTMGGCTATTTCTCCAAGCCGCCGATGATCGCCTGGCTGATCTGGCTGACCACCCACATCGGCGGCGACGCCGAGGCCTGGGTGCGGCTCTCGGCCCCGCTACTGCATGGAATCACTGCCCTGGTGATCCATCGCATCGCCCGCCGGCTGTACGGCGGCTGGACCGGCCTGGCCGCGGCGGCGATCTACAGCCTGATGCCTGGCGTGGTGCTGTCCTCGGGCCTGGTCGCTACGGACGCGCCGCTGCTGTTCTTCCTGTCCCTGACGATCTGGGCCTATGTCGACCTGGCCGAGGCGGTCGCCCCGCGCCGCTACTTCGTCGCCGCCGGCATGGGCCTGGCCCTGGGCCTGGCGTTCCTGTCGAAATACGCGGCGATCTACACCCTGGGCAGCATCGCCCTGCACTTCGTCATTTCCCGGCCGGCGCGGCTGCGCTGGTGCCCGGCCGCGGCGGTCCTGTTCCTGGCCGCCTTCGTCCTGACCCTGGCCCCCAACTTCGCCTGGAACGCCAGCCACCAGTTCGCGACGGTCAAGCACACGGCCTCGAACGCCAACTGGGGCGCCCATACCCTGTTCAACTTCCGTGAACTGATCGAGTTCGTCGGTTCGCAGTTCGGCGTGTTCGGTCCCCTGCCGTTCGCCGTGCTGCTGGGCGGCGCGATCTGGCTGGGAGTCAGGAAGCGCATGAGCTCGCCCGACCTGCTGCTGCTGTGCTTCTGCGCGCCGCCGCTGATCATCGTGGCCGGCGAGGCCTTCGTCTCGCGCGCCAACGCCAACTGGGCCGGGGCGGCCTTCGTGTCCGGCTCGGTGTTGGCCGCCGGCTGGCTGGTGCGCTGGAACGCCCGCCGCTGGCTGATCGGCGGCCTGACCCTCCAGGCCCTGTTCGCCCTGTTCTTCGTGGCCTGCATGGTCAATCCGAAGGCGGCCGACGTCACCGGCCTGTCGAACGGCTTCAAGCGCGTGCGCGGCTGGGACCAGACCGTCCAGGCGATCATCGACCGCACCCGTGAGGAGCAGGCCCTGCGCGGCGGGGTCAGCGCCGTGGCGATGGACGACCGCTTCGTCTACAACGCCGCCGCCTACTACGGCCGCGACTATTTCGGCCAGCCTGGCGCGCCGCCGCTGCGCATGTGGGTGCACGAGGCCCATCCGCAGAACCAGGCCGAGACCGAGGCTCCGCTGAACGCCCAATACGGCCGGCGCGCCCTGATCGTCAGCCTGGAGGGCGGCTACCGACCCGAGATCGAGCAGGACTTCAAGGCGACCTCCGGCCTGCAGATCGCCCGCGTGCGCCTCGACAAGAAGCGTTCGCGCCGGATCGACCTGTTCATCGCCGAAGGCTTCGCCCCCCTGCCCCGCGACCCGCTCACCGGCCTGCCGCCGGAGCCGGCGCGGAAGTAAGGGACTGCCGCGCCAAACCAACACCCCGACCTCCCCGGCGAAGGCCGGGGCCCAGATTCAGCCTGAGCGGTTTGGGTGTTCGCGCTCCCGCTCAGCGCCAACCGGTGAGCCCTCTGGGTTCGATCTGGGCCCCGGCTTTCGCCGGGGAGGTCGGTGTTTCTTATTTGGGTTACCAGCTAGACCGCCACCTCGAACGCGGCCTCGGTCTTGGCCGTGACTTCCTCGACGCTCACCCCCGGGGCCAGCTCGATCAGCTTCACCGGCGTCTTGCCGCGGTTGATCTCGAACACGCCGAGTTCCGTGATCAGCAGGTCCACGACGCCGGCGCCGGTCAGCGGCAACGAGCAACGCTTGAGCAGCTTCGGCGCGCCCGACTTCTCGCAGTGGTCCATGACCACCACCACCCGCTTGACGCCGGCGACCAGGTCCATGGCCCCGCCCATGCCCTTGACCATCTTGCCGGGCACCATCCAGTTGGCCAGGTCGCCATTTTCGGCCACCTGCATGCCGCCCAGGATCGACAGGGCGATGTGGCCGCCGCGGATCATCGCGAAGCTGTCGGCGGACGAGAAGTACGAGCTCGAGTCCAGCTCGGTGATCGTCTGCTTGCCGGCGTTGATCAGGTCGGCGTCCTCCTCGCCCTCATAGGGGAAGGGACCCATGCCCAGCATGCCGTTCTCGCTCTGCAGCGTGACGTGCATGCCCTCGGGGATGTAGTTGGCCACCAGGGTCGGAATGCCGATGCCCAGGTTGACGTAGAAGCCGTCCCGCAGCTCCTTGGCGGCGCGGGCCGCCATCTCGTCGCGCGTCCAGGCCATTACGCGGTCTCCTTCTGGCGGGTGGTGACCCGCTCGATGCGCTTCTCGAACTGGGCGCCCTTGATCAGGCGGTCGACATAGATGCCGGGGGTGTGGATGGCGTCCTTGTCCAAGGCGCCGATCTCGACGATCTCCTCGACCTCGACGACCGTGGCCTTGCCGGCCGTGGCCATCATCGGATTGAAGTTCCGGGCGGTCTTTCGGTAGATCAGGTTGCCCTCGGCGTCGGCCTTCCACGCCTTGACGATCGACAGGTCGGCGGTCAGGCCGCGCTCCATCACGTACATCTCGCCGTCGAACTCGCGGACCTCCTTGCCCTCGGCCACTAGGGTGCCGTAGCCGGTGCGCGTGAAGAAGGCCGGGATGCCCGCGCCGCCCGCACGGATGCGCTCGGCCAGGGTGCCCTGCGGATTGAACTCCAATTCCAGCTCGCCGCTGAGGTAGAGCTGTTCGAACAGCTTGTTCTCACCCACATAGGACGAGACCATCTTCTTGATCTGGCGGTTCTCCAGCAGGATCCCCAGGCCGAAGCCGTCGACGCCGCAATTGTTGGAGATGACCGTGAGGTCCTTCGTCCCCGCCTCGCGGATCGCCGCGATCAGGTTCTCAGGGATTCCGCAGAGGCCGAACCCGCCGGCCATGATGGTCATGCCGTCGAACAGCAGCCCGGAGAGGGCCTCGACGGCGTCCGTCTTCACCTTGTCGACCATGGTGTCTCCCTGTTCCGGCCTTATAAGTCCGGCGTTTGGCGAACCGTGTCGCCCGAGCCACGAAGAAATTCAACCCTTGATGAATTATTTTTCCCGAAGGGCCGCCTGATGACCGACGCTAGCACCGGCTCCGTGACGCCCGCCACCTCTGCCAAGACCCCCGGGGTGCTTCTCGTGCTGGCCCACCCGGCGCTTGAACGTTCGCGCGCCAATCGCGCCCTGGCCAAGGCGGCCAAGGGGCTGTCCGGCGTCACCTTCAAGGACCTGTACGAGATCTATCCGGACTTCGTGATCGACATCGAGGCCGAGCAGGCCGCGCTGGTGGCGCACGACGTGATCGCCCTGCAGTTCCCGCTGTTCTGGTACGCGACCCCCTCGCTGATGAAGGAGTGGCTGGACCTGGTCTGGCTGCACGGCTTCGCCTATGGCGAGGGCGGCGAGGCGCTGAAGGGCAAGAAGCTGTTCGTGGCCTGCACCACCGGCGGCACCGCCAAGGCCTATCACATGCACGGCTACAACCGCTTCTCGATGGACGAGTTCCTGCGCCCGCTGGAGCAGACCGCCCACCTGTGCGGGATGGAATGGGAGACGCCGTTCGTGGTGCACGGCGCCTCGGTCAAGGACGACGCGGCGCTGAAGGCCGAGGCCGAGCGCTACAAGGCGCGGGTCGCCTCGCTGCTGCCGCTGCGAACGGAGGCTTAAGGGCGCATGGAGAATTTCCTCACCCAGACCCTGGTCTATCTGGGCGCGGCCGTCGTCTCGGTGCCGATCGCCAAGCGCCTCGGGCTCGGCTCGGTGCTGGGCTATCTGATCGCCGGCGTCGTCATCGGCCCGTTCGCCCTGGCCCTGGTCGGCGAGCAGGCCGACGTCATGAAGTTCGCCGAGTTCGGCGTCGTCATCCTGCTGTTCCTGATCGGCCTGGAGGTGCAGCCCGCCACGCTGTGGGACATGCGCAAGGCGATCTTCGGGTTTGGCGGCACCCAGGTCGTCTGCACCTCGCTCGCCATCGCCGGGGCCGCCATGCTGCTGGGCCTGCCCTGGCAGACGGCCCTGGCGGTGGGGATGGTGCTGGCCATGTCGTCCACCGCCATCGTCTTGCAGACGCTCGACGAAAAAGGCCTGAGACAGGGCCCCGTCGGGCGCGCCGCGTTCGGCATCCTGCTGCTGCAGGACCTGGCGGTGATCCCGATGTTCGCCCTGCTGCCTCTGCTCGCCACGGTCTCTCCAGGCGCGCACGGCGAGGTCAGCGGTCATGGGGGCGGAAGCCTGCTGGCTCACCTGCCGGTCTGGGCCCAGGGGCTGTCGGTGTTCGCAGCCGTGGGCGCCGTGGTCGGCGGCGGTCGCTATCTGGTGCGCCCGCTGTTCCGCTTCATCGCCAAGGCGCGCCTGCGCGAGATTTTCGTCGCCGCGGCCCTGCTGATCGTGGTGGCGGTGGCCAGCCTGATGCAGGTCGTCGGCCTCTCGCCCGCCCTCGGGGCCTTCCTGGCGGGCGTGGTGCTGGCCGAGAGCGAGTTCCGCCGCGAGCTGGAGACCGACATCGAGCCGTTCCGCGGCCTGCTGCTGGGCCTGTTCTTCATCACCGTGGGAGCGGGGGTCGACCTGCCGCTGGTGGCGCGCCAGCCGCTGACCTTGGCCGGCCTGGTCGTCGGCCTGATGGTGCTGAAGTTCCTGGTCATGTACGGCCTGGCCCTGCTGTTCGGCGCGCCCAAGCGCGGGGCGATGGCGGTGGCCACGGCCCTGGCCCAGGGCGGCGAGTTCGCCTTCGTGCTGCTGAGCTTCACCGTGGGAGCGGGCGTGATCGGCGCCCAGCTGGCGGCCCTGCTGACCGCCGCCGTCGCCGTGTCCATGGCCCTGACGCCGCTGGCCATGATCCTCTACGAGCGCGTCGCGGCCCTGATGGACGCGGCCATTCCCGACGTCGTTCCCGACACCGGCGACTTCGACGAGGGCGAGCCCGACATCATCATCGCCGGCTTCGGCCGCTTCGGTCAGATCACCGGCCGCTTGCTGTCGGCCAACGGCTTCAAGTCGACCGTGCTGGACAGCGACATCGAGCAGATCGAGCTGCTGCGCCGCTTCGGCCGCCGGGTGCACTACGGCGACGCCACGCGCCTGGACCTGCTGCGCGCCGCCGGCGCCGAGCGGGCCCGGATGCTGATCGTCGCCCTCGATGACCGCGAGAAGACCGTCGAGCTGGTTGAGACCGCGCGCAAGGCCTTCCCGAACCTGGTCATCCTGGCCCGCGCCTGGGACCGCCGCCACGCCTACGACCTGCTGGCCAACGGCGCCGACGCGGTCGAGCGGGAGACGTTCGAGTCGGCCCTGGCCCTGGGCTCGACGGCGCTGCAGAAGCTGGGCTTCCGCGCTCACCGCGCCCATCGCGCCGCGGCGTTCTTCCGCCGCCACGACCGGCGGGTGTTCGAGGAACTGCGCCCGATGTGGGGCCAGGAGGAGGCCTATATCCTGGCCTCCCGCGACGCGGCCCAGACCATGGACCGCCTGCTGGACGCCGACCTGCACCGCATGCGCCCCGGCGACGCCGGCGGGGCCTGGGATACGGCCAGCCTGGACGAGGAACTGAAGGAGCGCGCCCAGCAGGAGGGGGCGGAGTAGCTCTCGCCTATTCCGCCGGGAGCCTGGCGGCCTCGCCCTTGCGGGCCACGCGGCGGAAGAGGTCGGCCAGGGCCTCGAACAGGCCCTTTTCGGACGCGCGGTGATAGACCGAATCCGCGCCCAGGGCCTGCGCCAGGCGCGCGTGGGCCTTGCCGAGATTGTGGTAGGGCAGGCGCGGCAGCAGGTGGTGCAGGGCGTGGTAGCGTAGGCCGACCGGGGCCCACAGCTCGGAAGCCAGGTTCGGCGGCGGCACGTTGACCGAGTCCAGGAACTGCTCGTCCAGGCTCATCTTGCCGCCGTCATTGTCCCAGTGGTGGGCGACCAGGGTGCGGGCCTGGTTGACGAAGGTGGCGACCGCGAAGATGGCCAGGCCCGTCAGGGCGAAGCGGGCCGGCAGCCAACCCGCGACCGTCGCGGCGATCACCGCCCACGACCACAGCCAGCAGGCGACGTCCTGGGCCACCCACTCGGGACGCCAGCGGTTCAGGTCCTCGCGCACGAAGTCGGGATTGATCATCAGGGCCGACAGCCTGGTCTTCACGTAGCGGCCCAGCGGTGGGATCACGAACGACAGCGGCATCAGGATCGCCGAACGCAGGATCACGCCCAGCGGGGCCAGCAGCGCCACGAACAGGAAACCGGCCAGCTTCAGCGGCGTGAACCGCGACAGCGGCAGGTATTCCGGATCCAGGGCGGTGCCGAAGCGGTCCTTGATGTGGTGGATGTTGTGCACCCCCTCGTACATCAGCGAGGGCGTCATCAACGGCGTGCCGATCAGCACGTTCCAACCCAGGCGGAAGCCCGGCGTCTCGTCGGCGCGCAGATGGGTCAGTTCGTGGATGAAGCTGAGGCCGCGATAGAGGGCCAGCACGCTGACCAGGCCGGCGACCAGGCCGACGGCCAGGCTCGAGGTCGTCGCGGCCAGCAGGAAGCCGCCCCACATCAGGGCGGCCGAGATCACGAGGTCGATCCAGTAGAGGGCCGCGTTGGGCGTCATCAGGTCCTCGGTCAGGCCGTAGGCCTGCTTCGTCAGACTGACACCTTCGCTCGCCAACTTGTTCACTTCGACCTCGCGCCGCCTACCCGAAGGTGACGAATTGGCGACGGCGCGCGGGAAAAGCAACTGTTTGCTGCTCGTAAGGGCGAGAGGTCGCAGCGGTTCGGAGGATCCGAACCCGATTGGAACAGCCTCTCCTCTTGTCATCCCGGCCGCAGCGCCGGGACCCAGGGGCAGCCGCACTGCGCCGGCCCCTGGGTCCCGGACAGCCTCTGCGAGGCTTCCGGGATGACAAGAGAAATTAAGCTCCTAGAGGTTTTCGCAGGACGCCTAAGTCAGCGGCCGCAGGATGATCTCCACCCGGCGGTTCTGGGCTCGGCCGGCCGGGGTGGCGTTGTCGGCGATCGGCTGGCGCTCGCCCATGCCGGCGACGAAGACGCGGTCCTGCAGCACCTGGCCCGGACCGGTCAGATAGCCGGCCACCGCGCTGGCGCGGCGCTCCGACAGGGTCTGGTTGTAGTCGTCGGGACCGCTGCTGTCGGCGTGGCCGACCACGTCGATGGTGGTCTGCTTGTAGGCGTTCAGGGTGCGGGCGACGTCGTCCAGCACGCGGGTGAACTGCGGCTGCACGTCCGACTTGTCGACGGCGAAGGTCACGTCGCTGGGCATGACCAGTACGATCTGGTCGCCGTTGCGGCGGATCATCACGCCCGAGCCCTCGAGCGAGCGGCGGAAGTCGGCCTGCTGGCGGTCCATGTAGGTGCCGACCGCGCCGCCGGCCAGGGCGCCGATGCCGGCCCCGATCAGGGCGTTCTTGCGGCCCTGCTCGCCCTTGTTGGTGTTGGTCAGATAGCCGAGCACCGCCCCGACCCCGGCCCCGGTCAGGACCCCCGTGCCGGTGTTGTTGCGCACCGGCATGCCGGTATAGGGATCGGTGGTCGTGCAGGCGACCAAGGCGCTGGCGCCCATCAGCACGGCGGCCAAAGCGATCTTGCGCATCATCGCAACCCTCGTCTGTTTGTTGTAGATCAATGTCATGCGGGGCAAACGCCCACCTTATGGTCAAGTTCCATACTTGCGCGTCGACGGTGACGAACGGTCTTCGTTTCGTCCCTTGTCCGTTGTAGTAAGAATGAACTTACTCATTCCCAAGCTCGCTTCTTGAGGCTCGCAGACGTGTCCACCTCCGCTATCGAACCGGTCTCGTTCTCCCTCTACAGCAAGGACTTCCCGCGCTTCGCCCAGGAGCTGGGCGCCTCGTTCGAGCGCTACGGGTTCGCCGTGCTGTCCGAGTACGACCTGCCGCAGGACCGCATCGACGCGGCCCTTTCCGACACCAAGGCCTTCTTCGCCCTGCCGGTCGAGACCAAGAAGCAATATGCCGGGGTCAAGGGCGGCGCGCGCGGCTACATCCCGTTCGGGGTCGAGACCGCCAAGGGCGCCACGCACCACGACCTGAAGGAATTCTGGCACATGGGCCGCGACCTGCCGCCCGGCCACCGCTTCCGCGCCACCATGGCCGACAACGTCTGGCCGGCCGAGATCCCGGCCTTCAAGCACGACGTCAGCTGGCTGTACAACGCGCTCGACACCATGGGCGGCAAGGTGCTGGAGGCGATCGCCACCTACCTGAAGCTGGACCGCGACTTCTTCAAGCCGACCGTCGAGAACGGCAACAGCGTGCTGCGCCTGCTGCACTATCCGCCGATCCCGGCCGACGCGACGGGCGTGCGCGCCGGCGCCCACGGCGACATCAACACCATCACGCTCTTGCTCGGCGCGGAAGAAGGCGGCCTGGAGCTGCTGGACCGCAACGGCGAGTGGCTGCCGATCAACCCGCCGCCAGGCTGCATCGTGGTCAATATCGGCGACATGCTGGAGCGCCTGACCAACCACGTCCTGCCCTCGACCATCCACCGCGTGCAGAACCCGCCGCCCGAGCGCCGCAACGTGCCGCGCTATTCGACGCCGTTCTTCCTGCACTTCGCGTCGGACTACGAGATCAAGACCCTGGCCAACTGCGTCACGCCCGAGAACCCGGACCGCTATCCGGAGTCGATCACCGCCGACGAGTTCCTTCAGCAGCGCCTGCGCGAGATCAAGCTGGCCTAGGGAGCCTTGATGCTCCCCGCGACGCGGGGGAGCTGTCGCGGAGCGACTGAGGGGGCGAGCTGGACGTGGGCCGCGTTAGCCCCCTCCGGCCCTCTGGGCCGCCTCCCCCGCTCGCGGGGGAGGATCTTCTGCCTATTTCGCGATCCGTAGCGACGAGATTTCCTGGGCGATGGCCTTGAAGGCCGTCTTCAGTTCGCTGCCGGTGTTGGGAAAGAGAGCCTTGGCTGGCTCGCTCGCGCAGTCGGTCAGGAAGCTCTTGGCCGTCGCGTCCGAACCCACGTCGAAACCGACCGTGTAGACCGTGATGTCATTGTCCACGTTCTTGATCGCTTTGCACAGCTCGCGGGCCTGGGTGAAGGGGCTGCCGTTCGTCGCGGCGCAGTCGATGTGATCGGTGGCGCTGCCAGTGCCGCCGCCGGCCTCGTACGAGATCACGCCCTTGCAGTATGGCGTGTTGAAGGCGCCGTCCGTCATCAGGATGACGACCTTCATTAGATCCTTGGTCTTGTAAGCCGCCGGCTTCTGCGTCGGATTGGGCCACAGATAGGAGAAGTTCGGGGAGATCATGTACCAGCCCCAGGCCAGGCCGATCTGACCGGCCGTCGAGCCTTCCGCCTTCAGAGTGTTGATGACGCCCGTGAGCGCCGTCTTGTCGCTGGTCAGCGGCATGATCGTCGGCGTCGGGCACGGATTGGGCTGATAGGTCCACGGTTCGTCATCGTCTTTGGTGGAGGGATAGTTCATCCCCACGAAGGCGGTGCTGGGCGCGGCGTCGGTATAGGCTTCCGGTCCGGTCCGCTCGCTAACGCAGGAGCCCAGATTGCGAACCACCGGATAGGTGCCGTCGGATCCCCGATAGACGAACTGCGTGCAGCCAGGATTGGTGCTCCTTTCGCACTTCGCCGTACCGCCGCCGGTATAGGTCGGCGTCCCGAAACCGGCGAGACCTGTGTCGAAGGTCGTCGTGGACAGACTGGTGATCGGCCGGGTCGTGCCGTTCAGGCTGGTCAGCCCTCCCATGCCGGAGAAGCTGATCTGGTCGTTGGTTATGAAGCCGTGCGTCGTGCTGGTGGTGACGACGATCGAGCAGGCGCTGGTCAGGCACTTCTGCGCCACGCCGCCGCCGCTGCCGTAGTTCTTGCTGGTGGTGGCGCCCTGTAGCGAGAAGCTGTTCGAATCCACCTTGGTGATCGTGTAGATCAGGTTGTTGAGCGTGGACAGGTTCCCGCTGATCCCAGAGATGTAGACCCTGTCGCCGGTCGCGTAGCCATGATTGGCGACCGTGACGACAGGCGGACCAGCCTTGGTGATCCCCGTGATCGACTGGGCGGCGGCCAGCCAGGTCGCGCCGCTGATCGTCCGCACGGGCACAGGCCCGCGAACCGCGTCCGCATAGGTTCCGACATTGACACCGGCCGCGTAGGGCACCAGCGCCACCTTCGAATAGAACGGTGTCTGGGTGTCCTTGACGATGATGTCGACGAGATCCGCAGCGGCGATCTTGAGGTCGCTGATCCGTGTGCCGCCCATCGAGCCGGTGATGTCCAGCACCAGGGCGACTTCCAGGTTCTTGGACGACCGCACCACATCCGAGGACGCCGTCACCGTGAAGTTGCCGCTGGTCCACAGGCCGATGATGATCGGCTGCAAGGTCGCGGTGGCCGTGCCGATGATGTGGTTGTTGGTTCCGGCCTTGAACGTCGCGTTCGCGGCGGTCAGGCCCATGTTCAGGTTCGCGACCTCGGCCAAGAAGGCCGGATCGCCGACCGCTTCCAGCTCGGCGTCCGTCGCGGCGGTCGAACGGGCGGCCATCAGGGTGGCTGCGTCCAGCGCGTCCTGCATCTGCCGACGCTGCAGGCTGATCCGGCCCAGGTCCACCAGGGCGAACACCAGCACCGTCAGCGGCAGGGCCAGCAGCGCGAACTGGACGGCGATCGCTCCGCGCTGGTCGCGCCGCAGACGGCCGCCGAAAGCGAAAACGCCTTCGCTCAGGCGGCGGAAGATGCGGCTCAGGGTCGACATGGAGAGTTCCGGGCGAAGCTTTTCGGCCTGAACTTGGCCCAGGAGGGTGAACAAGCCGGAAACGGCGTTGGTGAACGATGGCCGCACGCCGGCTTCGACTCTCGGCGCGCCTGCGGCTAAAGAGCCCGGATGCCGTTCACCGCCACCGTCCTGACCATGTTCCCCGAGGCCTTTCCCGGTCCGCTCGGCGTCTCGATGATCGGGACCGCCTGGACGGAGCAGGACCTGTGGCGTTTGGAAACGCTGGACATTCGGGCCTTTTCCAAGGATAAGCGCGGCTTCCTCGACGACACCCCAGCGGGTGGCGGCGCTGGAGCCGTACTCAAGGCGGACGTCATCGCCTCCGCGCTCGACAGCGTGGAGCGGGGTGGGCGGCCGCTTTTGTACATGAGCGCCCGGGGCAGGCCCCTGACCCAGGCGCGTGTTCGGGAGTGGTCCAAGGCGCCGGGTATCGTGGTGCTGTGCGGCCGCTTCGAAGGGGTGGATCAGCGGGTGCTCGACGCCCGCGGGTTCGAGGAGGTCTCGGTCGGAGACGCGGTTCTCGCCGGTGGCGAGGCGGCGGCGATGGTCGTGATCGAGGCGTGCGTTCGACTTGCCCCGGGGGTTCTGGGGAACATCGAGAGCACGCTGGAAGAAAGCTTCGAGGACGGCCTTCTCGAGCATCCGCAGTACACGCGACCGCGGACGTTCGAAGGGCTCGACATCCCCGAGGTGCTGCTGTCGGGCGATCACAAGCGGATCGACCAATGGCGCAAGAGTATGCGTGAAGAAACGACCCGCGAGCGGCGGCCCGATCTCTGGGAAGCGCATCTCGCCAATCAACAGGCAAAAGGCGACCCGAAAACGGGTAAGCCCAAAGGAGACTGAGACATGGCTATCAACATCATCAAGCAACTCGAGCAGGAAGAGTCCGCTCGTCTGCTGGCCGTCCGCACGATCCCGGAATTCCGTCCCGGCGACACCCTGCGCGTCAACGTGAAGATCAAGGAAGGCGAGCGCGAGCGCGTTCAGGCCTACGAAGGCGTCTGCATCGCCCGTCAAGGCGCTGGCGTCCACGAGAGCTTCACGGTCCGCAAGATCTCGTTCGGCGAAGGCGTGGAACGTCTGTTCCCGCTGCTCTCGCCGAGCATCGACAGCATCGAAGTCAAGCGTCGCGGCGTCGTCCGTCGCGCCAAGCTGTACTACCTGCGCGACCGTCGCGGTAAGTCGGCCCGTATCGCCGAGCGCGCTGGCGCCCCGAAGGCTTCGGCTTCGTCGGAAGACTAAGCTTTTCGAGCTTCGGAAAAGATCGAGGCCCTGGCGGAAACGCCGGGGCCTTTTTCTTTGCCGCTGGCCTTGGGCCAATCGACATTCATCCGGGACAGGTCCAAGTCCCTCTGCCTTCCTGGGCCCTGTGCCCAGGACCCATGTTGGAGGCAGGTGTGGCCTCTTTGGGTTTGCGCGGCCGAACGGCCGTGAACTCAGCCTCACTTCTGTTGAAGCTGAACCCTGGATCCTGGGCACGGGGCCCAGGAAGGCAGGTAAATTCTACACTCAGTGAATGTCGATCGACCCTGGCCGCGAACGACTGTCGATTGTTCGCGATGGGGAAGCTACGGTCGCTCCACAGTCACGCCAGGAAAGGGCCGGCGCATGATCACCGTTTGGGGCGGACAGACTTCGCGATCAATCCGGGTCGTCTGGGTGTTGGAGGAGATGGGGCTTCCCTACCGCGTGCGGCAGGTGGACATGCTGGCCGCCGAGCAGGACCCCGAGTTCCTGGCGGTCAACCCCGCCGACTACATCCCGGCCATCCAGGACGGCGACGTCGTCATGGTCGAGTCGATCGCGATCATGGAGTACCTGATGGCCCGCTACGGGCCGACGCCACTGGAGCCGGCGCCGCAGGATCCGACCTTTCCCGCCTACCAGCAGTTTCTGCACCTGGGCGAAGCCGGCCTCGCGACCCTGATGATGCCCGTCGTCGTCAGCCGCTTCATCGCGCCCGAGGCCGAGCGGGAGAACTGGGGGGCGACCTGGTCTCTGAGGTCGTTCCAGAAGCGGTTGAAGCTGGTCAGCCAACGGCTCGCCAGCTCGCCCTACCTTGCCGGCGAGACCTTCACGGCCGCCGACATCTCGGTGACCTACGCCCTGAATCTGGGCCAACGGAACTGCGGCATCACCCTCGGCGACGTCGAACAGGCCTACCTCGCCCGCACCACCGGCCGCGACGCCTACAAGCGCGCCATGGAGCGTTCGCACGAAGGGGTGAACGCCTGATCCCTGACTCTCCCGCCAATCGAGACACGAGAGGTCTGCACTCAACATCCGAAATGGGTCGGTAGCGGGGAAATGGCGGCGGCGCAGAAAGCAGACCCTGGAACTCACAGCCAAAGAGCGGACGCCCCGGTGGGCTGAGAAGGTTGGAAGCCGGATGTTAGGGACGCCCACCGAAATCCCTCTCTCTGAGAGAGAGGGAGGGGCCCGCCGCGAAGCGGTGGGAGGGTGAGAGGTTTCACCGCTGGCCGGTGAATCCTGGGCCTGTCTGTCGCGCGTTTCGTCAGAGCTTCGTTCTGAGAGGGTGTAACCTCTCACCCTCCCACGCCTACGGCGTGGGCCCCTCCCTCTCTCTAAGAGAGAGGGAATCGGACGGCGCGAAACGTCCGCTCAAGGTCGGTAGCCGACATTGCCGATCCGCTTACTCCGGAAAACGCACCACGACGTTCGAGCCGGGCAGCTCCTCGCGGCGCTCCGGATCGAGGCTCGCCAGCGGGATCCACAGCGCCGAGCCCAGGCGGCTCAAGTCCTCGTAGCGGCCTAGCCAGGTGAAGCGCTCGAAGCCGTAGCCGACGCCTTCGCCCAGCAGGGGCCTGGCCGCGTCGGCGACGTGCAGATGCAGGTGCGGACCGGTAGAGTCGCCGGAGAAGCCCAGCCGGCCGATCACCTGGCCCTTTCGCACACGATCGCCGGTCTTCACGCGCAGGCTGCCCGGGATCAGGTGCTCGTAGACCGCGTGGCGACCACCGCCGAGATCCAGCGAGACGTAGTTCCCCGCCGCCAGGTCCTCCGGATGCTTGCCGTTTTGGGAGACACGGGCGCTTTCGGGGACGCCGTCGCGCGCGGCCGCGACGGTCGCATCAGTCACGGCCAGCACCTCGGCGCCGTAGCCCAGGGCGTTGCTGGCGAGATCGGCGTCGCCCGTGGCGATGCGGCCCTGGTCATCGACGCGAACCCAGTCGATGGCCGTGCGGCCCGGCAGGCGCGCCTTGCCGTCCGGGGCGTAGAACACTCGCCGATGCCCGCGCGGCCAGTCGGCCTGGTAGATCGCCGCCCAAGGCCCGCCGCGCAGGGGCGGGCCGAGCGTGGGGCCAGAGTCCGGCGGAAGATCGACTTCGATCCTTTGGCCGGCGGCTTCGATGGCCAGCCGGCGCGTCGCGGCGGGCAGGTCCAGTTCGATGAACACCACCGCGCCGTCGTCTTGGACGACCCGCCGGCTCTCGAGGCCCGGGCCGTCGAACGTTCCAAGGGCCGCGCCGCCGCCGGCGTCACGCACCGTCACGCTCGCGAGCGGCGCCTTGCCGAGGTGAAGTTCGAAAAGCGCGCGCCGCCGGCCCTCGACCATCACCACGGCCGGAGCCTGGCGCAGGACGAGATCGGCGGCGCGCGCGGGATCCGACACGAGCACCATGGCCAGGGGGGCGGCCAGGGCCGCGCGCCGGGTAACCTTGTCCGCCATCTTCGCACCCCTCCGCCTCGCTCAAGGAGTTGGGGAGCCTGGCGGCAAGGTCAAGGCGAGCTTATCGGGGGGCGAGATAGCGCAGGCGCTTGCGGACGACCGTCGGCTTGGCCGGGGCGCGCAGCGCCGCCCACAGCTGTTGCAGGCTCAGCACCCAGCCGAACGTCGTTTCCTTATGGGTCTTGAGAGCTTCGTCCATCATCGTCGCCTTCCGTGGCTTGTCGATGGATTGAAAATCGTCGTTCGGCGGCCAGGTGACAAACGCGGCCTCCTTGGCTATTCATAAGGTAGCCTTATGACTGACATCCTCGCCCGCCTGCCGCTCAGCGCCATTCGCGTGTTCGAGGCGGCCGCTCGCCTGAAGAGCTTCACCCGCGCGGCCGACGCGCTGGGCGTGACCCAGGCCGCCGTCAGCTGGCAGGTGAAGGCCCTGGAGCAGCGCCTGGACCAGCCCTTGTTCAACCGCCTGCCGCGCGAGGTGACCCTGACCCCGGCCGGCGAGCGCCTGTCGCGGGCCGCGACCGAGGCGATGTCGCTGCTGCGCTCGGCGGTGTCCGACCTGATCGAGGTCGAGGAAGGGGTGCTGTCGATCACCACGGTCCAGAGCCTGGGCGGCCAGTGGCTGGCGCCGCGCCTGGGCGGCTTCCAGATCGCCCATCCGCGCATCGCCGTGCGGCTGGAGGCCTCCAGCCGGGTGATCGACCTGACGCGCGAGGGCGTCGACATGGCCTTGCGCGGCGGCCACGGCCAATGGCCCGGCGTGACCGCCCACTTCCTGGTCCCCGCCGTCCAGACCCCGCTGGTCTCGCCGGAATTCCTGGCCCGGATCGGCGGCCTGGCCAAACCCGAGGACCTGCTCGAGGTGTCGCGCATCGGCATCGCCCGCGAGTGGGACGAGTGGTTCCAGGCCGCCGGCGTCACGGCCAAGCCTCAACGCTCGGATCCGCGCCTGGCCTCGGACGCCCAGGCCCTGGAAGTGGCCAGCGCCCTGGCCAGCCACGGCGCGGCCCTGGGCTCGCCAATCTTCTTCGCCCGCGAGCTGGCCGAGGGCCGCCTGGTCATGCCGTTCGACGTGGTGGCCCGCTACACCGGCGGCTACTGGCTGGCCTATCCCAGCGACCGCTCGCGGGTGCGCAAGATCGCCGCCTTCCGCGACTGGGTGCTGGCCCAGGCCGCCGCCGATCCGCTGATCGCCCGCTACGCCGCCATGACGCCGCTGGAAGCCCCTGGCGCCTCGCCGCTGACGCGCTCGAACCCCTAAGGTCAAGCTTAAGTGCGCTCGCACGTATCTTGACAAACCCGTGTTCTGGGATGAGGTTAACCCACCCCCGACTTTGTCGGGCTTCCTGACCGTCTCCTTTCTAGTGGACGGCCCTCTTCGGGCGGAGCCATCGGCCCCCGAAGGCTGAAAATGATGCTAGGGCGCGCCGAAACACAGGCGCGCCCTATGTCGTTCTAGGACACCTTGCGAACGCGGCGTTTGCCGGGCCCGCGATGCTTTTCCCGCTCCCGCTCGAGCGCCCGTTCCCGCGCCCGGCGCAGGCGCCGCTGGACCTGCGCGTCGCGCAGCAGGGCGGCCGGGACGTCGGTCAACAGCTTTAGCCCCGCGATCGGCGACAGGTTGCGCACGTCGCGGCGCGCCTGGGCGATCACCTCGCCGACCATGGCCTTGCTGTCGACCTCGCCGGCCTCCTTGACCAGGGCCAGGCGGTGCAGGGCGTAGAGTCCCAGCACGAAGGCGATCAGGAAGTAGAAGTCCCAGCTGGACACCCGCAGCGGCATCAGGGTCAGCACGTCGCCGGGGCTGGTCCAGCGCAGCAGGATCTCCAGCCGCCGGGCCGCGAAGAAGTCCGCGAACATCCCGCCCAGCACGGGAGCCAGGCCCGCCGCCGCCGAGCTGATCAGGGCGTTGGTGGCGATATAGGCGGTGGCCGAGCCGCGCGGCGACAGCTTCAGGGCGATGTTGCCCGACGACAGGGTCACGCCGGCGGTGGCCAGGCCCATCAGGGCGTGCAGCCCGACCAGATAGGCCATGACCCAGACCTTGTCCTGGATCTGCGAGGCCCCGACCATGGCCGCGATGCACAGGATGAACAGCGGCGCGGCCACGGCCAGCACCGACTTGTTGGCGAACCGGTCCGACAGCAGGCCCCAGCTGCGCAGCGCCAGCACGTTGGTCGCCTGGCTGACCACGCCCAGGATCACCACGAAGGTGATGTCCAACCCCAGCTGCTTGACGAAGAACACCGTGAAGAACGGCGTCGCCAGGTTCACCGCGAACTGCCAGCTGGCCAGGAACATGATCAGCCGCCGGAAATTCTGGTCGCGCAGCGGCGCGCGCAGCAGCGGCAGCAGGCGGATGGTCTCGGTGGCCGGCGGCATCGTCGGCTCGGGCGTCAGGGCCAGCTCGCGGCAACTGAACAGACCGGCCAGGAAGCCGAAGGCGTAGAGGCCGGCGAAGGCGACGGGTCGCCACGTCGAGCCCTCCGGCGCGCGGTCGAGGGCGAAGGCGGCGGCCAGGCTGGCGACCAGGGCCACAATGGTGGCGTTGATCGTCCGCTTGGCGAAGATCTGACCAAGCCGCGCCTCGGGGGCGAGATCCCGCACCCAGGCGTTCCAGGCGCAGCCGCCGAACGTCGCGACCCCGCAGTAGAAGACCTGCAGCGCGACCAGGATCGCCAGGGTCGCCGCGTCCTGGCCGCGCGACAGGGCCAGCAGCGCCATGCCGGCCAGGGCGAAGCGACTGATCAGGCTGGACAGGATAGCGATCCGCTTGCGAGTCCTGAGCTTCTCGACCAGCAGCACCCCGGGCGCCTGCAACAGTTGCACCCAGAAGGTCACCGCCGCCAGCAGGCCGATCGTGGTGTTCGACGCGCCCAGGTGCAGGGCGAACGCGGTCAGGATGACGCCGCTGGTCACTGCCGTGACCGCGTTGGAAAAGCCGGCCTCCAGGACAAGGTGGCGCAGGCCGCGCTCGCGCTCGTCCTCGGTCAATTGCGGCGTCGGGGCAAAAAACATGCGCTGCACTCGCATTCTACTGCCTCGACGGGGCAGGAACGATCGCCAGACGGCGATCGAACAAGGGATTCTCGGCGTTTCCTCGCTTTACGCGCCCGCTCCGAAGGCCTAGATGCGGGGCGCTATGACCCGCACATCCAAGACGCTCTACGACAAGATCTGGGACGCTCACCTCGTCAACGAACAGGACGGCGAAGCGATCCTCTATATCGACCTGCACCTGATCCATGAGGTGACCACCCCGCAGGCCTTCTCCGGCCTTCGCGTGGCGGGCCGCAAGGTGCGCCGGCCCGACCGCACGCTGGCCGTGGCGGACCACAACATCCCGACCGAGGGCCAGGCCCTGGGCGTCGACGCGGTGGCGGACGAGGAAGCGCGGCTGCAGCTCAAGACGCTGGCCCGCAACGTCGCCGACAACGGCATCGAATTCTTCCCGATGGGCGACATCCGCAACGGCATCGTCCACGTGGTCGGGCCCGAGCAGGGCCGCACCCAGCCGGGCATGACCATCGTCTGCGGCGATAGCCACACCTCGACCCACGGCGCCTTCGGAGCCCTTGCCCACGGCATCGGCACGTCCGAGGTCGAGCACGTCCTGGCCACCCAGACCCTGCGCCAGAAGAAGGCCAAGAACATGCTGGTCCGCGTCGATGGCCAGCTGGGTCCCGGCGTCACCGGCAAGGACATCGCCCTGGCCGTGATCGGCGAGATCGGCACGGCCGGCGGCACCGGCTATGTCATCGAGTTCGCCGGCGAGGCCGTCCGCGCGCTGTCGATGGAGGGCCGCATGACCCTCTGCAACCTGACCATCGAGGGCGGCGCCAAGGCCGGGTTGGTGGCGCCGGACGACAAGACCTTCGCCTATATCCAGGGCAAGCCCGCGGCCCCCAAGGGCGCGGCCTGGGACATGGCGCTGAGCCACTGGAAGACCTTCTTCACCGACGAGGACGCCGTCTTCGACCGCACGGTGGTCATCGACGGCTCGGCGCTGGTGCCGATGGTCACCTGGGGCACCAGCCCCGAGGACGTCATTCCGGTCACCGGCAACGTCCCGGATCCGGAAAGCTTCGCCACGCCCGACAAGCGCGCCGCCGCCCACCGGGCCCTGGACTATATGGGCCTGACCGCCGGCCAGCCGATTTCCGCGGCCAAGATCGACCGCGTCTTCATCGGCTCGTGCACCAACAGCCGCATCGAGGACATGCGCGCCGCCGCCGCCGTGGTCCAGGAAGCCTTCCTGCACGGCCGCCTGGTGGCCCCGCACGTCAGGGCCATGGTCGTGCCCGGCTCGGGTCTCGTGAAGGAACAGGCCGAGGAAGAAGGCCTGGACGCCATCTTCAAGGCCGCCGGCTTCGACTGGCGCGAGCCCGGCTGCTCGATGTGCCTGGCCATGAACCCCGACAAGCTGCAGCCGCAGGAGCGCTGCGCCTCGACCAGCAACCGCAACTTCGAAGGCCGCCAGGGCCGCGCCGGCCGCACCCACCTCGTCTCGCCGGCCATGGCGGCGGCGGCGGCGATCGCCGGCCATCTCGTCGACGTGCGCACCTTCCTGGAGGAGACCGCCTGATGCGCGCCTTCACCCGCCTCGACGGCCGCGCGGCTCCGCTGGAGCTGGCCAATATCGACACCGACCAGATCATCCCCAAGCAGTTCCTCAAGACCGTGGAGCGCGAGGGTCTGGCCAAGGGCCTGTTCTACGACTTCCGCTTCGATGGCGAAGGCAACGAGATCAAGGACTTCGTGCTGAACAAGCCGGAGTTCAAGAATGCCTCGGTGCTGATCGCCGGCGACAATTTCGGCTGCGGCAGCTCGCGCGAGCACGCGCCGTGGGCCCTGATGGACTTCGGGATCATGTGCGTGATCTCGACCAGCTTCGCCGACATCTTCAACAACAACTGCTTCAACAACGGCCTGCTGCCGGTGGTGGTGAAGCCCGAAGAGCTGTCCGTCCTGATGGAAGAGGCCAAGGGCGGCAATCACATGGTCAGCGTCGACCTCGAGACCCAGACCGTGGTCTCGCCGTCGGGCCGGGTGATCCGCTTCGACATCGACCCCGTGCGCAAGGAAAAGATGCTCAAGGGCCTCGACGCCATCGGCGAGACCCTGATGCATGGCGGCGACATCGACGTCTATGAGAGCAAGCGCGCGCTCAGCCAGCCTTGGCTGGAGGCGTAGAGCGGCAAAACAGCTCGTCATCCCGGGCGGCCGTAGGCCGACCCGGGACCCAGGGGCCAAGCCCAGTGCGGCGGCCCTGGGTCCCGGCTCTCCGCTTCGCTACGGCCGGGATGACGAGATTTTTGTAGGCGGACAATAGATGACCCTCATCCTCGCCGGCACGATCCGCATCGCGCCCGAACGGCTGGCCGAGCTGCGTCCGCACCTGCGCGCCCAGGTCGAGGGCACACGCGGCGAGCCGGGCTGCCTGGACTACGCCCTGACCGAGGACCCGCTGGATCCCGGCCTGATCCGGGTCTACGAGCATTTCGAGAGCGAGGCGGCGTTGGAATTCCATCGCGCCACGCCGCACATGGCCGCCTGGCGCGCCGCCTGCGCCGACCTGGGCGTGCACGGCCGCGACCTGTCGTCCTTCGACGTTTCCGACTACCGCCAAATCTAAGCGCAAAAATCTAGAGAGAGCCTTTCATGTCCACCCTGCTGCTCCTGCCCGGCGACGGCATCGGCCCGGAAGTCTGCGCGCAGGTGCGCCGCGTGGCGGCCGCCCTCACCCCGGACCTCCAGGTCTCGGACGCGCCCTACGGCGGTTCCAGCTATGACGCCCACGGCACGCCGCTGCTGGACGAGGTCCGCGACCAGGCCATCGCCAGCGACGCGGTGCTGATGGGCGCCGTCGGCGGTCCGCAATGGACCAACGCCCCGCGCCACCTGCGCCCGGAAGCCGGCCTGCTGAACCTGCGCAAGGCCATGGATGTGTTCGCCAACCTGCGCCCGGCCTACTGCTTCGAGGCCCTGGCCGGCGCGTCCAGCCTGAAGACCGAGCTGGTCTCGGGCCTGGACATCATGTTCGTGCGCGAACTGGTCGGCGGAGTCTATTTCGGCCAGCCGCGCGGCATCGAGGACCTGCCGGACGGCCAGAAGAAGGGCTTCGACACCGCCGTCTACACCACCAGCGAGATCGAGCGCGTCGGCCGCGTGGCCTTCGAACTGGCCCGGGGCCGGACCAACAAGGTCCACTCGGCCGAGAAGTCGAACGTCATGGAGTCGGGCCTGCTGTGGAAGCAGGTGATCACCGAGCTGCACGCCCGCGAATACTCTGACGTCCAGCTGGAGCACATCCTGGCCGACAACTGCGCCATGCAGCTGGTCCGCGCGCCCAAGCAGTTCGACGTCATCGTCACCGACAACCTGTTCGGCGACATCCTGTCCGACGCCGCCGCCATGCTGACCGGCTCGCTGGGCATGCTGCCCTCGGCCGCCCTGGGCGCGCCGGGCAAGCCGGGCCTGTACGAGCCGATCCACGGCTCGGCCCCCGACATCGCCGGCAAGGGCCTGGCCAATCCGCTGGCCGCCATCCTGTCATTCGAGATGGCGCTGCGCTGGTCGCTGGGCCAGGTCGAGGCCGCCGACGCCCTGCTGGCGGCGGTCAAGAAGACCCTCGACCAGGGCGCCCGGACGCGAGACCTGGGCGGTTCATTGAGCACTGTCGAGATGGGCGACGCCGTTCTGGCGAACATCTGACGTACAGATAACGGCGATATACTTGTTAACCGAAATGAGACCTTAAGACTTATCGCCGAATTCCTGCCTTGCTTGCGCAAGGACGGGGTTCGGTGATGCGTTTTCAAGATCTGCGGATGTCGGCGAAGCTGGGCTTGGCATTCTGCGCCGTGATCCTGGTCTCGGCCGTGTCTTCTACGGTGGTGTTCACCAGCCTGAAGAAGATCAACGAGGCCTCGGTCTCCAGCCAGCGCAGCCTGGCCCTGGTCGCCCAGGCCGAGGCGATCATGGTCCAGGTCATCGAGCAGCAGAACGCCGTGCGCGGTTACGCGCTGCTGGGCGAGCCTCGCCTGGCCGACAACTACGCCACCGCCAAGACCGAGTTCGACACCCGCCTCGACGCCTTCGAGGCCAAGACCACCGTGGCCGCCCAGAAGGCCCGTATCCAGAAGCTGCGCGCGGCCATGGCCGAATGGCGCCGCGATGTCGGCGAGCCGGCCATGCGCCTGGCCGCCGATCCGGCGGGCCGGCCCCAGGCCGCCGAGCTGGCCGGGCAGAAGAGCCTCAGCAAGCTTCGGACCCTGCAGGCCGAACTGGTCGCCGCGGCCGAGGAGCGCGTGGCCATCCGGGCCAGGGAGGTCAAGGCCGCCCAGACGCTGGCCAATTGGTCGCTGCTGATCGGCGGCGCGACGGCCCTGGCGGTCGCCGGCCTGATGGGCTGGCTGCTGTCGAGCGCCGTCGGCGGCCCGGTCGCCGCCATGACCAGCGCCATGCGCCGCCTGGCCGCCGGCGACCACGCGGTCGAGGTCCCCGCGACCGGCCGCAAGGACGAGGTCGGCCAGATGGCCGACGCCGTCGTCGTCTTCAAGGACGCCGCCATCGAGAAGCTGCGCATCGAGGCGCAGGTCGAGGTCCACCGCGCCGCCGCCGAGGCCGAGCGCGAACAGCGCGAACGCGAGAAGGCCGCCGAGGCCGAGGCCGACGCCTTCGCCATGACCGCCCTGGCCCAGGCCCTGGACCGCCTGGCGTCCGGCGACCTGACCTTCCGCATCACCGCCCAGCTGGCCCCCAAGACCGCCCGGCTGAAGAGCGACTTCAACACCGCCGCCGACCGCCTGCAGGACGCCCTTCGCGGCATCAACGGCGCCACCGGCGGCATCCACGCCGGCTCGGAAGAGATCGCCCAGGCCTCGGACGACCTGTCGCGCCGCACCGAGCAGCAGGCCGCCAGCCTGGAAGAGACCGCCGCCGCTCTGGACGAGATCACCGCCACCGTGCGCAAGACCGCCTCGGGGGCCCTGGAGGTCTCGAGCCTGGTCGCCCAGGCCCGCGCCGGGGCCGAGCGCTCGGGGACGATCGTCGAGCAGGCGGTCACGGCCATGAGCCAGATCGAGACCTCGTCGAACCAGGTCAACCAGATCATCGGGGTGATCGACGAAATCGCCTTCCAGACCAACCTCTTGGCCCTGAACGCCGGGGTCGAGGCCGCCCGGGCGGGCGACGCCGGTCGCGGCTTCGCGGTGGTCGCGCAAGAGGTGCGGGCCCTGGCCCAACGCTCGGCCGACGCGGCCAAGGAGATCAAGACCCTGATCTCGACCTCGACCCGGCAGGTCGGGGCCGGGGTCGACCTGGTGGCCCAGACCGGCGAGGCCCTGCGCGCCATCGTCGGCCAGGTCGCCTCGATCGACGCCCTGGTCAAGGAGATCGCCGCCTCGGCCCAGGAGCAGTCCACGGGCCTGCACCAGGTCAATGTCGCGGTGAACCAGATGGACCAGGTCGTCCAGCAGAACGCCGCCATGGTCGAGGAAGCCACCGCCGCCACCCACTCGCTGAAGGGCGAGGCCGGCGAGCTGGCGGTGCTGGTCAGCCGCTTCCAGGTCGGCCCAGCCCAGGCCGGCGCGGTCGCCCGCGCCGCCTGACGGCTTCCACTTACCGGCGTTTACATTCTAGGCTCTTCCCAACAAGAAAAGTTGGGAGAGCCGATGATCCCGGGCCTGATGCAGACCCCGCCGCTGATGATCAGCGGCATCCTCACCTATGCGGCCCAGGCCCATGGGGCGCGCGAGATCGTCTCCCGCCTGATCGACGAGCCCGTGTGGCGCTACGACTATGCGGGCCTTGGCCGGCGCGCGGCCCAGGCGGCGCACGCGCTGAAGCGGCTAGGCGTGGCCTCGGGCGACCGGGTCACCTCCCTGGCCTGGAACACCCACCGGCACCTGGAGCTGTTCTACGCCGTCCCCGGGATCGGCGCGGTGCTGCACACGGCCAACCCCCGCCTGTTCGACGAGCAGATCGTCTACACGATCAATCACGCGCAAAGCGCGGTGCTGTTCTTCGAGCGCAATTTCGCGGCCCTGGTCGAGCGGATCGCGCCGCAGCTGACCACCGTGAAGACCTTCGTCATGCTGTCGGACGCCGAGCGGACCCTCCCTGGATCGGTCGGCGCGATCAGCTACGAGACCCTGATCGCCGGCGAGCCCGAGACGATCGACTGGCCGGTGTTCGACGAGAATGCCGGAGCCTTCCTCTGCTACACCTCGGGCACGACGGGCGATCCCAAGGGGGTGCTCTATTCGCACCGGGCCGTGGTGCTGCACGCCATGGCCGGCGGGCTGAACAGCGCCTTCGGCTTCACGGCGTTCGACGTGGTCATGCCCTGTTCCAGCCTCTATCACGCCACCGCCTGGGGCCTGCCGTTCAGCGCGCCGCTGTGCGGGGCCAAGCTCGTTTTGCCCGCCGACAAGATGGACGGCGCCAGCCTACACGCCTTGATCGAGGACGAAGGCGTCACCTTCACCGGCGGCGTTCCGACCATCTGGACGATGTACCTGGCGTGGCTCGAGAAAAACGACGCCTCGCCGACGACGCTCAAGCGCGTGGTCATCGGCGGCAGCGCCGTGCCGCGCGCCATGGCCGAGGCGTTCAAGCGGCTCTACGGCGTCCAGACCCTGCAGATCTGGGGCATGACCGAGACCTGTCCGATCGGTGTGGTCGCCACCCCCACCCCCGCCCTCGCCGCGCTGGGCGAGGCGGCGATGGACGAGGCGATCTGGACCCGCCAGGGCCGGCTGCAGTTCGGCATCGAACTGAAGGTCGAGACCGAGGACGGCGCCGACGCCCCGTGGGACGGCGAGACCTCCGGCGCCCTCTTGGTGCGCGGCCCCTGGGTGGTGCGCCGCTATTTCCGCCAGTCGGCCGACGCCGCCCGCGCCGACGGCTGGTTCGACACCGGCGACATCGCCACGCTCGACGCCAACGGCTTCATGCGGATCACCGACCGCCAGAAGGACGTCATCAAGTCCGGCGGCGAATGGATCAGCTCGATCGACCTGGAGAACGTCGCCGTCGGCTGCCCGGGCGTGAAGATCGCCGCCGTGATCGGCGTGCCGCACCCCAAGTGGGAGGAACGGCCGCTGCTGGTCATCGAGGCCCACGCGGGCTCGGAGGTGACCAAGGCCGCCGTGCTCGACTATCTGGCTCCGCGCATCGTCAAGTGGTGGACCCCCGACGACGTGGTCTTCGCCCCGGTGCCGCTGACCGCCACCGGCAAGATCGACAAGAAGGTGCTGCGCGCGGCGTGGAAGGGGCATTTGGGCGGCTGAGGCCCCGCCCCTAGAACTTCAACCGCCAGCTCTCCGACACCAGGTCCGCGCCGAACCCGTCATAGGGCCAGCTCTCCTCCAGCACGAAGCCGGCGGCGGCGTAGAGCTTGCGGGCGGGCAGCAGGTTGGCCTGGGTCCACAGCACGACCTCGGCATAGCCGGCGTCTCGCGCGAAGCCCAGGCAGGCGGCGATCAGGGCCTGGCCGACACCCAGGCCACGCGCCGACGGCTCGACCAGCAGCAGGCGCAGCCGGCCGACCGTGTCGCTCTCGCGCGCCAGCAGGATCGAGCCGACCTTTTGGCCCTCATGCTCGGCGATCCAGCAGGCCTCGCGGGCCGGGTCGTGGGTCTTGACGTAGTCGGAGACCACGCCGGCCACCACGCCCTCGAACCGATGGTCCCAACCCTGCTCGGCCGTATAGAGCGCGCCGTGGCGCTGGACGATCCAGCCCAGGTCGCCGGGCGCGGGCGGACGCAGGGTGATCATGCTTCGAGCAACGCCTTCAGCTTGGCCAGGTCGCGCCCGACCATCGCCGCGTCGCGGTCGAAGGCCGCGTCGTCATAGCGGTTCGACGGCCGGTAGAGGGTCAGCACCACCTCGGCCCCTTCGCCATTGGTCATCACCCGCAGCGGCAAGTAGAGCTCGGTCCCGTCCGGCAGGGTCACCCAGTGGTCGAGCACGCCATAGGTATTCTGTGGCGAGAACCGCACCCGCACCTCGCCGTCCGGACCCTGGCCGACCCACTGGTCGCCGTCCTGGGTCAGGCCCGAGGCCAGGCCCGCCGCCCACTTGGGGAAGCTCTCCGGCTTCCAGGCGAAGGCGTAGACCTCCGCCGCCGGCCTGTGGATCCGGATGCTGATGTGCCGGGACTCGAACATGCGCCTACTCCACTGTCATCTGGGTCTGGGTGACCACCGCCACGAGCTTGCCGTTTTCAGTCTCGAGTCGCGTGGTCCAGACACTGGAGCGGCGGCCGACGTGCAGCGGCATCGCGGTCGCCACGACCGTGCTCCCCACCTTGGCCGAGCCGATGAAGTTGGTCTTGCTCTCCAGCGTCGTGGTGCGCTTGCCCTCGGGCGTCGACAGGAAGGCGCCGATCGCGCCCAAGGTGTCGGCCAGGGCCATGGCCGCGCCGCCGTGCAAGATGCCGCCGGCGGTGCACAGGTCAGGCCGAACGACGAGCCGCCCCTCGACGCGGTCGGGGGCGGCGTGGGTCACCGACACGCCCATCAGGGCGGCGAACGGCAATAGGTCGAGGTCGAAGCCGGGCGTGCTCATGCCAGCATCTGACGCCCGTCTCCTCACGTCATGCAAGAGGCTCAGCGCTCGCTGTCGAGGTGAGCCATCATCGCCTCGGCGTAGCGCGTGCCCGCCACGGCCTCGGCCGGCACCGCGGCTTCGATGGCGGCCAGATCCTCGGGCGTCAGGCTGACCTCCAGCGCGCCCAGGGCCTCGGCCAGGCGGTCGCGGCGGCGGGCCCCGATCAGCGGGACGATGTCGTCGCCGCGCGAGGCGACCCAGGCGATGGCGGCCTGAGCCGTGGTCACGCCCTTGGCCTCGGCGACGCCGCGCAGGGCCTCGACCAGCCCGAGATTGGCGTCGAGGTTCTGGCCGGCGAAGCGCGGGCTCATGGCGCGGAAGTCGCGACCGACCTTGCCGCTGTCCTTGGTCCAGTGACCGCTGATCAGGCCGCGCGACAGCACGCCATAGGCGGTCATGCCGATGCCCAGCTCGCGCAAGGTCGGCAGGATGTCGGCCTCGACGCCGCGCGAGATCAGCGAATATTCGATCTGCAGGTCGACGATCGGCGCGACCTTGGCCGCCCGGCGGATCGTGTCGGAGCCCACCTCCGACAGGCCGATGTGGCGGACATAGCCGGCCTGGACCATCTCGGCGATCGCCCCGATCGTGTCTTCGATCGGCACGTCGGGATCCAGGCGCGAGGGGCGATAGATGTCGATGTAATCGACGCCCAGGCGCTTGAGGCTATAGGCCAGGAAGTTCTTGATCGCGGCGGGACGGCCGTCATAGCCGAGGAACTGGCCGACCGGGTCGCGCAGGGCGCCGGTCTTGACGCTGAGCACCAGCTTGTCGCGCTTGTCGCGCTTGTGGCGCTTCAGCGCCTCGCCGATCAGCATCTCGTTGTGGCCCATGCCGTAGAAGTCGCCGGTGTCGATCAGGGTGATTCCAGCCTCGACGGCGGCGTCGAAGGTGGCCAGGCTCTCGGCCCGGTCGCTGGGGCCGTACATGTCCGACATGCCCATGCAGCCGAGGCCGAAGGCGGAAACGACGGGGCCGGTCTTGCCGAGTTGGCGGGTTTTCATGGTGGTTCTCCGGGTTGGCGGAGCGGGTTATGCGCCCGATCGTTTCGTGCGATAATCCATGCAAGTCCGCACGGGCCGTTCTGGATTTCGCACAATGCAGCAAGCCGACTTCGCCGATCTCGACGCCTTCACGGCCGTGGCCCGAGCGCGCGGCTTCCGCGCCGCCGCCGGCCTGCGCAATGTCTCGGCCTCGTCGCTGAGCGAGGCGGTGCGGCGGCTGGAGACGCGGCTGGGCGTGCGCCTCTTGAACCGCACCACCCGCAGCGTCACGCCCACCGAGGCCGGCCAGAAGCTGCTGGAGCGCCTGTCCCCCGCCCTGGCCGACGTCGCCCTGGCCCTGGACGAGGTCAACGCCTTCCGCGACAGCCCGACCGGCACCCTGCGCCTGAACGTGCCGGTGGTGGTGGCCAAGGTGATGATGCCGCGCCTGATCCCGAAGTTCCTGGCCCAGAACCCGGGCGTGGCCGTCGAGATCGTCGCCGAGGACAATTTCATCGACGTGCTGGCCGCCGGCTACGACGCCGGGGTCCGCTACGACGAACGGCTGGAGAAGGACATGATCGCCGTGCCGCTGTCGGGCCCGCAGCGGTTCGTCGTCGTCGGCTCACCGGCCTATTTCGCCGCCCACGGCCGGCCGACCCATCCCCGCGAGGTGCTGGACCACGCCTGCATCCGCCACCGCTTCGCCAGCGGCGTGTCCTATCCGTGGGAGTTCGAGAAGGACGGCGAGGTCATCCGCCTCGATCCGCCCGGCCGGTTGACCACCACCGACGCCGACCTGAAGCAGGCCGCCTGCGAGGCGGGTGTCGGGCTGTTGGCCACCTTCGAGGACTTCGTGGCCGAGGCGATCGCGGCCGGGCGGCTGGAGACGGTGCTGGAGGACTGGCTGCCCGCGTTCACCGGCCCCTATCTCTACTATCCCAGCCGCCGGCACATGCCCGCGCCGCTGCGGGCCTTCGTCGATTTCGTCAAGGCCGAGCGGGCGCCTTAGGCCCCCGCCGCCTTGCGGAACAGCCCGGCCGAGGCGAGCCACAGGGCCGCGAAGATCACGGTCACGCCGATCAGGTCGCGCGGCCAGGCCTGGCCCTCTGCGCCCAGGTCACCGACCAGGGCGATGATCATGATCGCCACCTGGGCCAGCGCCGCGGCCCCCATGGCGTGAGCCATGCCGGCGGGCTTGAGCCGCGCCATCGCCGCTCCGCCGATCACGATCAGCAGCACGCCCGCGTACATCAGGTTGGCGGCGTTGGCCTCGGAGCCGATGATCCCGACCGCGCCGGTGACCAGCACCAGCAGCACGGACGCCAGCAGGGCCAGGCCGACGGCGGCGCGATAGGCCAAGCTGCCCGATTTCCAGGTGACGAATTCGAGGACCAGCCCCGAGCCGATCAGCAAACCGCCGAACAGGCCGAAGTCGAACAGCGTCCACTTCACCTCGGCGGTGAATTGCATCGCCACCCACGGCGTCGCGATCAGGGCGGCCACCGCCGACCAGGCGGCGATCCGCCAGCCGTTGCTCAAGCCGCCACGCTTCATGGTGTCGTTCATCGTCATCCCCGTCAGGCCCTTTTGAGTGAGACGCACAGCTTGGCGCGGCCGCTGGTGAGCGGCATGAGCGAATTGTGAGGCCTTGCTGAAAAGTGGGGGTTCGGGCGGTCGGATCGGGGCGTTTGGAAACTCGCGGCTTGAACGTCCGCTCAGGGTGGGTTGCGGACGTTGACCGCAGGAGGCTCGCGGCTAAGCTCCCGCCATGTTTGAAACGGCACCAACAGCGCGGGCTGATCTGAAGGCGGGTGCGGTCTATGCCGTGACCGGCGAAAACGATTGGATCTACTACGCGCAAGTCACTCCTTCGAAGGATTTGGCCTTCTTTCGCCTTCGAAGTCGCGAGTTAGAGGCGGTGGACGTGCCTCTAAGTCGCCCCGCCATGAGCACCACAACGGTTGCCGGGCCTTCGATAACCAGAGCACTGCGCGCAGGGGCGTGGAAACATCTCGGCCGGCACGAACTGGCCGAGGGGGCGAGCGCGCCCGCACTCTATGTGCAATGGCCGGTCGGCACGCTCACCGTAACGGTCTGTCAGGATGGGACGCCGGCGTTCGACACCGGAGCTGATGACCCTGCGATTCAAGCCGTCGAGTTGATGGCTGTATGGGATGCTGAAGCTCACATCCCGCAAAGGCTCACCGCTGATTTTGGCGAGGAAGAAGCCGCTTGGCATGTCGGCGGCCCCATTTGGCGGGAACGCCTGATTAGGGAGGAGCGAGCGCGTCGCTGGCCCGATCAACCAGCTCATAGACTTCCACCCGACTGGGTATCAACGAGCGTCCGCTAAGGGTCGCAAGCCGACCTCCGGGTCGGGTGCGATCCTTAGATCTCTTGGAGGCTGCAGCGTGCAGGGCTGATCAGGTCAGTCAAGGACGATGCTCCGCGTCGCCGCGCGCGGCCGCCGGAGGCGGTCCTTGAGTGACCTGATCAGCCCTGCGATCCTCTCGCCGTGAGATGTAAGGAGGGCTCCTTCTCCGGGGGAGAAGGGTTCTCAAGCAAGCGAGGGCATCCACCAAAATCCCTCTCTCATGGAGAGAGGGAGGGGCCCGCCGCGTAGCGGTGGGAGGGTGAGTGGGTAGGCGAAGCCCCTGGACGATCTGGGCGCTGTCGAGGGACTCAGTGCCGGCGCGCCGGCTGAGGGTGTAACCACTCACCCTCCCACGCTTCGCGTGGGCCCCTCCCTCTCTCTCAGAGAGAGGGATTCATGGAGATTCACGGGGATTGAGCGGGCTGTATCCTCGGCATTCGCGACATCGAAGCCAGCGAAATCAACGCCTTCTCACTTTTACGCGCCTCTGAATGATCCGCGTTCAGCCCCGCGCCATACTCATAGCTGTCCCCGTCGCAAGGGGAGGGCGCTTGGATCCGGCCCGAAGCGGCGACGGGGATAGGTTGAGCGGGGCCGCTGGCGGTTCCCGGCGACCTCGTCAGGTCGCGCGGCTTACTCTTTAGGAGCGCGTGCGAGTGACGGGACCGTCCGGGATCAAATCGTCAGCGGAGCGACAGGGCGGTGATCGTACAAGCCGCCTATCGTGGATCGCCGAGCTGGAGACGGAATAGCCGATCCAGTTGGTCCACGCCCGTCCGGGGGTAGCGGAGGCCCGAGCAGATAACGCTCACGCCCGCCGTCCTCACGGAAAGAACAGCCTGGCGGAGCGGTAAGCGAACCGAAACGCACACAAACCCTTACGGTCATCCGGGTTCGCCCGGCCGCTCCGTCGCCTCCCCACCCACTTCAGCGGTGAACCGCGTGAAGCGGCGAAGCCGTGCCTGAGCGCCCCCTCCGTCTCGTCGCGTATTCGCGCCGATCCACCTCCCCCGCTTCGCAAGGGAGGAGGAACATCCTCCTCACCCGTGCAACGGGGGAGGTGGCGCGAGGCGCAGCCTCGTGACGGAGGGGGCGCTCGGCCGGCGGAGATCTGGATCGGCCCCCTCTAGGAGGCAGAGGGACAGCGCCTTTGAAGCGGAGACGCCGCGCGTTCTAGACCGGCAGCGGCCGGGGCTTGCGGTGCTCGTCGATGGCCACGAACGTGAACACGCCTTCGGTGACCTTGTGGGCCTGCTCGCCGTCGCGGCGGCGGCGCCAGGCCTCGACGGCGACCTTCAGCGAGGTGCGGCCGGTGTGGACGACCTTGGCGAACAGGCTGACCTCGTCGCCGACGAACACCGGGCTGATGAAGGTCATGCCGTCGATGGCGATGGTGGCGCAGCGGCCAGCCGCGCGGTGGAAGGCGATCGAGGCCGCCGCCAGGTCCATCTGCGACAGCAGCCAGCCGCCGAAGATGTCGCCTTCGGGATTGGTGTCGGACGGCATGGCGATGGCGCGCAGCACCGGCGCCTCGTGCGGCCACTGGGCCTTTTCCCAGGCCTTGGCCAGGGTCTCGGCGCGCTCTTCCGGCGAGATCGCGTCGGTCAAGCTAGTGACCGCCGGCGCCTTCGTAGACGCCCGGCGCCAGGATCTCGTCCTCGTCGCCCACGGCCGTCGAGGCCACGAAGCGGCGGTCGCAATAGGAGCAGTCGACGAAGCCCGCCGCGCCCATCTCCAGCCACACGCGCGGATGGCCCAGCGCCCCGCCGACGCCGTCGCAGGCGATGCGGTGCGAGCGGACCATGATCGTCTCGGGGGCGGGACCGGCGTTGGCCAGCGTGTCCATGGCGGTCGGGACCGTCTGGGGCTCGGCCGTCGCCGAACCGGGCAGGGCGTCGAGAGCGGAGGTGGACTTGGCCTTGCGCGCCATGGGCGAAACCTTCGAATTCAGACCGTGGCCTTGGCGTGGCCGCGAACGAGGCATACCTATGCGACGCCGGAAGGCGCCGTCAATCGACGCGCGCCTCATACGGTGTTTCGCCTACCGATCTGGCCGTCTCTATTTGGCCCATCCCTATTTGGAATGCCCATGGACCTGCCCGCCTACGCCATCGAAGCCGAAGGCCTCTACAAGACCTATGCCGGCACCAAGACCTCGCCGGAAAAGCGCGCCTTGAACGGCATCGACCTGAAGATCCCGCGTGGCTCGATCTTCGGCCTGCTGGGTCCCAACGGCGCGGGCAAATCGACCTTCATCAACATCCTGGCCGGCCTGGTGCGCAAGAGCTCCGGCACGGTGCGGATCTGGGGCCGCGACATCGACCAGCGGCCGCGCGACGCCCGCGCGGCGATCGGCGTGGTGCCGCAGGAGCTGGCCGCCGACGTCTTCTTCACCCCGCGCGAGTCGCTGGAGGTCCAGGCGGGCTTCTATGGCGTGCCCAAGAACGAACGCCGCACCGACGAGCTGCTGAACGTCCTGGGGCTGGGCGACAAGGCCAACGCCTATGTCCGCCAGCTGTCGGGCGGCATGAAGCGCCGCCTGATGGTGGCCAAGGCCATGGTCCACCAGCCGCCGGTGCTGATCCTCGACGAACCGACCGCCGGGGTCGATGTCGAGCTGCGCCGCCAGCTCTGGCAATACGTCCAGGGGCTGAACGCGCTGGGCGTCACCATCGTGCTGACCACCCACTATCTCGAGGAAGCCCAGGAGCTGTGCGACGAGATCGCCATCGTCAACCGCGGCGAGGTCGTCGCCTGCGAGCCGACCGCGACCCTGCTGCGCCGGATGGACAGCCGCAACGTCGTGGTCACCCCCGACGACCCGGTGACCACCGCCCCGGCCCTGGCCGGCTTCGACACCAAGCTGCGGGCCAACGGCGCCTTCCAGGTCAGCTATCGCACCGGCCAGTCCAGCGTCGAGCAGGTGCTGGCGGCGGTGCGGGCCAGCGGCGTCCACATCAAGGACATCGCCACCGAGGACCCCGATCTGGAGGACGTCTTCCTGGCCCTGACCTACGGCGACCCGAACGCGGCCGATCCGACCAAGGACTGATCACGCGGCGAGCCTTCGCGCTTCGAACGCGAAGGTCGCTTGCCAGTCTCAGCGGCGCACGCCAGCTTCGCCGCGAAATCGGTGCGGAGGGGCGTGATGGCGATGCGGATCCTGGGACTCGTGGCGGCCTTTTGGCTTGGCGTGGCGGGCATCTCGCCCGCGGCCCACGCCGAGACCAAGCCGATCCCGATCAAGGTCGTGGTGCTGGCCACCTTCGAGATCGGCGAGGTCACCGGCGATCGGCCCGGCGAGTTCCAGCCCTGGGTCGAGGGCGTGCCGCTGACGCAGACCATCGCGGTCCCCGGCCTGCGCCACCCGGCCCGCTATTCGCCCAAGGACGGCGTTCTGGGCGTGATGACCGACATGCGGGCCCGGGCTCGCGAGAGCGTCGCGGCCCTGATCCTGTCGGGCCAGTTCGACTTCTCGAAGACCTACTGGGTCGTCGCCGGCATCGCCGGGGTCGATCCCAAGGTCGCCTCGATCGGCAGCGCCGCCTGGGCCCGCTATGTCGTCGACGCCGATCCGATCTACGAGGTCGACGACCGCGAGATCCCGGCCGACTGGCCCTACGGCCTCTATTCGCTGGAGACCGACCGGCCCAACGTGAAGGGCTCGGCCAAGGGCTCGTCCGGCATGGTCTGGGCGCTGAACTGGCGGCTGGTCGACTGGGCCCACGGCCTGACCGCCAAGACGCCGATCCCGGACTCCCCGGCCCTGGCCGCCCTGCGCGCCCCCTATGTCGGCGACCCGAACGCCACGAGGCCCCCCTTCGTCCTCAAGGGCGAAGCCCTGGGCGCCACCCGGTTCTGGCACGGCGCCAAGCGCACCCAGTGGGCCGAAGACTGGGTGAAGCTCTGGACCGACGGGGCGGGAACCTTCACCATGACCGACTGCGAGGACCAGGGGATCCTCGACGTGCTCGACCTCTACGCCAAGGCCGGCAAGGTCGATTTCGAGAGGGTCCTGGTGCTGCGCACGGCCAGCAACTATTCGCGCCCGCCGCTGGGCGCCCCGACCTTCCCCCGCGCCTTCCACGGCGAAGGGGCGATGGCGGCGTTCGACTCGGCCTATCGCGTGGGCTCGGTCGTCGTCCGCGAACTGGCGGGGCATTGGGACAAGTACGAGACGACGACGCCAAACGTCACGTCCAACACCGGGGCGTCCATCGGGGGAACGACGAAATGATCGAGCGGATGTTCAAGCTCTCGGCCCAAGGGACCTCGGTGCGCACCGAGGTGCTGGCCGGCTTCACCACCTTCCTGACCATGGCCTATATCGTCATCGTCAATCCGACGATCCTGGGCCAGGCCGGCATGCCGGTCGCGGCCGTGGCGGCGGCCACCTGCCTGGCGGCCGGCTTCGGCAGCATCCTGATGGGGCTGATCGCCAACTATCCGATCGCCCTGGCCCCCGGCATGGGCCTCAACGCCTATTTCACCTTCACCGTCGTCAAGGGCATGGGCGTGCCGTGGGAGACCGCCCTGGGCTGCGTCTTCCTGTCGGGCGTGGCCTTCCTGATCCTGACCGTGGCGGGCATTCGCCAGCTGATCGTCGGGGCCATTCCGCGTCCGCTGTTCTCGGCCGTTGCCGCGGGCGTGGGCCTGTTCATCGCCTTCATCGGCCTGAAGGAGGCCGGCATCATCGTCGCCGACCCGGCCACCACCGTGGCGCTGGGCGACCTGACCAAGCCGACCGCCGCCCTGGCCATTCTCGGCCTCCTCATCATGAGCGGGCTGATGGTCTGGCGGGTGAAGGGCGCGATCCTGATCGGCATTCTCGTGGCCGCCCTCGCCGCCTGGGCCCTGGGCATGGCCAAGATCGCGCCCGGCGACTACGGCCTCGCGGCCCTGACCGCCACCGCCTTCAAGCTGGACGTCCCGGCGGCGCTGCACATCAATGGGGCGATGGGCGTGGCCATGGCGGAGATCATCTTCGTCTTCCTGTTTGTCGACCTGTTCGACAATGTCGGCACCTTGGTCGCGGTGACCAAGAAGGCGGGCCTGGTCCAGCCCGACGGGACGATCCCGCGCCTGAACCGCATCCTGACCGCCGATTCGATCGCCACCATCGGCGGCTCGCTGGCCGGCACCTCGACGGTCGTCAGCTATATCGAGAGCGCCTCGGGTGTCGCGGCCGGCGGCCGCACCGGCCTGACCGCCATCGTGGTCGGCCTGCTGTTCCTGGTCACCCTGTTCTTCGCGCCGTGGGTCCAGGCCATCCCGGCCGCCGCCACGGCGCCGGCCCTGATCATCGTCGGCTCGATGATGATCGGCGCCCTGGCCGACATCGACTGGGAAGATCCCGGCGTGGCCATCCCCGCCTTCCTGACGGTGATCGCCATCCCGCTGACCTTCTCGATCGCCAACGGCCTGGCGTTCGGCATCACCGCCTATGCGGGCCTGACGCTGCTGCGCGGCCAGGCCAAACCGAAGGACTGGCTGCTATTCGTGCTGGCCGCCCTGTTCGTCGCCCGCTTCATCTACATGGGCGCGGCGTGAGCGCCCAAGACCGTTTGCGCATGCGTCGCCTTTCGGCTAAGACCCGCTTCCCGCCCGGATGCAGGGCGGCAGGCACCCGTAGCTCAGCTGGATAGAGCGTTGCCCTCCGAAGGCAAAGGTCACACGTTCGAATCGTGTCGGGTGCGCCACTTCGGTTTAAAACTGCGAACTTCGCCAGAGCCCAGCGCGCCCCCGCTGCGGGCGCCAAGCCCGCCGAAGCTCGGCCCTATCACCCATGATCTCGATCTCCGTGGTCGACAGCCGTGCGCGACACTCGTGGACGCCGCCCAAGCCAGCGATCACCCGCGAGCAGCCGCAATCATTCTTGACGAGTGTATTTCTCAATGCAACCTTGGGTGCGGAAACTTCCTCTTGGCTAGGAGATTCATATGCAAAACGTTGTGAACTACGTCGCTGAGCTGACGTCCGAGGAGCTGGAGCTGGTCACCGGAGGGATGGTCAATCCGCCGGACAAGAACCGGAACGGGATCCCCGATCAGAACGAACCGGGCTACCGGGGACCGATCCTCTGGGATCTGGCCCCATAGGCAAGCGCCCCAGTCGAGCATCGTTGAACTTAGGATCGACGGTGATGCGAGTTTCGGCGCCGGCTGACGCCCGTCGCCGAGGCTGCATCATCGTTGGGAAATCGTCACCGAGAACCACGACGCGCCAGGCCGCTGTCGCTTCGACGTCGTGCGCTAAGGCGCGCCCTCGGCTCCCGTGAGCTGGGCGCCGTCTCCCAGGCCCTGGCGCACTAGCCGGCGGAACATCACGTCCAGTTCCGCCGGCGCCAGGCGCGCGCCACCGTCCAGCCACCAGGTTAGCAGCGACATGAACCCTCCCACGACGAACGCGGTCGCCACCTCCGGCCGAACGTCGCTCGGCGCTGGCCTATGGACCAGTTCGTTGCGCACCAGCTCGGTCACGATCTGACGCAGCATCGCCGTCGTGGTGGCCACGCCGCCCTTGCTGACCAGCGCGCGATAGAGATCCAGTTGCTCGCGCGCATGCTCCAGGAACGGCAGCACGAACCCGAAGCCACCGTCCAGCGGCCGCAGCGCCGCGGCCCGCTGATGCTCCAGCAGCATGCCGCGTAGGTGATCGTCGAGCCCGCTGCGTTTGAGGTGATCCTTGCCGGTGAAGTGGGCGTAGAAGGTCGAGCGGCCGATGTCGGCCTCGTCGCAAACCTCCTCGACGGTGATGGCGTCATAGCCCTTGCGGGTCATCAGCGAGATCAGCGCCCGCTGCAGCATTGAGCGGGTCCGCGCGATGCGTCGGTCCATGCCTGCCTCCTCACCGCGACTTTTTCCGGACAGGCATGCCCATTGTGTGCCGAACCGGACATCTCGCCCGGTGTGTTCGTTGCCGACTTCCGCACAGGAAGTCAGTTTTCGGACACGGTGTCCATTCCGCTGCGAGAAACCCATGACCCACTCCGCCCACGGCCCCGCCGCTCACAACGCGGTGGGCCTGACCATCCATCGCGCGGCCCGCTATGACCTGCTCGTGGCCCTGCTCACCCTCGGGGGCGAGCGCCGGCTGCGTGAGAAGATCCTCGACCTGGCCGACCTTCGCCCGGGCGAGCAGGTTTTGGACATCGGCTGCGGCACCGGCTCGCTGGCCCTGCTCGCCAAGCGGCGCGTCGGGGCGTCGGGATCCGTCGATGGCCTGGATCCCTCCCCGCAGATGCTCGAGCGCGCCGGCGCCAAGGCCCGTCGCGCTCGCGTGGCGCTCACCCTGACCCAGGGCGCGGTCCAGGCCATGCCCTATCCGGACGCCAGCTTCGACGTGGTGATCTCCACCTTCATGCTGCATCACGTGCCCGCGGCCGTGCGCCGGACGATGGCCCATGAGATCCGGCGGGTCCTGAAGCCGGACGGCCGCGCCCTGCTGGTCGACTTTGGCCCGCCCAAGGCGTCGCGGCGCAGCGCCATCGACCATTTCCACCCCCACGGCTTCGTGCAGATCGACGCGATCGTCGCCGACCTGAAGCACGCCGGCTTCGAGACCGCTTCGGGCCCGGTCGGCGCTAAGGGCCTCGACTTCGTGGCGGCCGGCACAGCGCAATCGATCGCCGCGCATCAGGCCGCCCGGACCCGGCCCGGGGGCCATGGCCACACGAAGATCGTGGCCGGCCTTGCGCTTCTGGCCCTGGTCGCCCTGCATGTCGGCGCGGCGATGTCACTGTGGCGCATGCCACACGCTTTGCCGCCTTCGCTGACCGCGGCGCTCGTCGGCCTGCTCGTTCTGATCGTCGTCGCCAAGTTGATGTTCGTCGGCGTCGTCCATCGCTTCGCCGGAATGCTGATCGGCCGATGGGTCGGCATCGGGCGTCACTAGGTCGCGGCCGAGGGAAGCCAGATCTTGCTCGGGCGTCAGCGGCGAGCCCCGGGCCGCGCGGGCCTCGGGGCGGGTCCTTCGAGTTCGGAATGCCGGAAGCGTGGGTCAGAAGGTCCTCGAGGGGAATGCCGGTCCATGCTGCGGTCCGCGCGTGACTTGCGCGCACTGGTCAGCGCCGCGTGCGGGGGAAGCCAACTTCGATGTCTCCCGCTAATGGCAAATCGCGCGATGATCCGCCGACCCGCACGCGGCGCCGCTCCGACGGCAACCGCCACGCCTTGGCGCGCGGCGACCAATAGGACAGTTCACGCCAAGCAATCTTGACGTGAACTTCGCGGCTCTCGCCGGCGTGCAGGGTCACACGTTCGAAGCCGGCTAGGATGCGCGGCGCGAAGGTCAATCCTTCGGGGCGGGACGCCGGTCCGTCGACATAGATCTGCGCGACCTCCGCGCCGTCCCTCGGGCCGACATTGCGCAGCGTGAAGGCCACGTCCAGGCCGTCGGCGACGGCGGTGACCTTCAGCCCGCTGTAGTCGAAGCGGGTATAGGACAGCCCGTGGCCGAACGGGAACAGGGGCCGAGCGCCTTCGGCGTCGTACCAGCGATAGCCGACCCGCACGCCTTCGGAATAGACTTGGCGGCCGCCGACGCCGGGGAAGCGCTCGGGCTGGGCCACGGCCGTCTGGCTGTCGGCCATCGGGAAGGTGATGGGCAGCCGGCCCGACGGATTGGCCTTGCCGGTCAACAGGTCAGCGGTCGCCTCGCCGCCCCGCTGACCCGGGTACCACATCTGCAGGACGGCCTTGACGCGATCGATCCACGGCATCAGCACCGGCGCGCCGGTGTTGAGCACCACCACGGTGTTGGGATTGGCGGCGGCCACCGTCTCGATCAGCTCGTCCTGGCGGTAGGGCAAGGCCAGCGAGCGGTTGTCCTCGCCCTCGGTGCCTTCGACGTGCGCGAAGACGATGGCGGCCGGCGCGGCCTTGGCCGCCGCGGCGGCCTCGTCCAGCAAGCGACGGCGCAGGGCCGGCGTGGTCCAAGCCAAGCGTAGACGCAGAGGTTCGACCGCCGAGGCCTTGACGGTCAGCTTGAGGCGGCGGCGCACGCCGGCTTCGAGGCGCACCACTTGGCCCTGGTTCAACAGACCGTCCGAGGTCTTGATCAGGCGCGAACCGCCGAACAATCGCCCGCCCTCGATGAGGCGCTTGCCGTCCAGCTCCACGTCGGCCATGCCGCGATCGGCCTCGGCCAGCGCCAGGCCGCCGACCGGCGTGAACTGCAGCATCAGCTCGTAGTCGCCGGTTTCCGGGGCCGTGATCCACCCCTGCCAGCTGGCCGACTGGCTCATTTCCACGGTCAGCACGCCGGTGAAGCTCGGCCCACCCTCGGAGCTCAGGACCGCCGCGGGAATAGGCTCGCCCTCCAGACGCAGGCCCTCGGCGAAGACCAGGGCGGCGCCCGCCTGAGCGCCGAGCGCCTCATAGGGATTGTCCAGGGCGGTCGGCTTGACCTCGGCGCTGCCGCCGCCGCCGAACAGCGCGCGCTTGGCGGTCGGACCAACGATGGCGACCTGCTTCAGTGTCGCCGGGACCAGGGGCAGGATGCCGTCGTTCTTCAGCAGGACCGCGCCCTCTAGGGCGATGTTCAAGGCCAGATCCGCGTGAGCATTGCGCTCGGCCTCGCTCTCGGTCGGCCGCGCGGGGGCGTCGACCAGCATGCCGATCTTGTCCATCTGGGTCAGGATGCGCCGCACCGAGCGGTCGATGTCGGCTTCCTTGACCTCGCCCTTGGCCGTCGCCGCCTTCAGCGCGTCGCCCAGGAACTTGCCGCGCGGCATCTCCATGTCGAGACCCGCCTTTAGCGAGGGTCCGGCGCTGTGGGTGGCGCCCCAGTCGGACATCACGAAGCCGGCGAAGCCCCATTCCTTGCGCAGGACCGTGTCGAGCAGGAACGGGTTTTCGCAAGCCGCCACGCCGCCCACCTTGTTGTAGGCGCACATCACCGCGCCAACGCCGGCCTCCACCGCGGCCTGGAACGGCGGGAACTCGATCTCGCGCAGCGTCCGCTCGTCGACCTGGACGTCAATGGTCTTGCGATCGGTCTCCTGGTTGTTGGCCGCGAAGTGCTTGACCGTGGCGATCACGCCACCGTCCTGCAGTCCCTTGACGCTGGCCGCCACCAGCCGCGCCGCCAGGAGCGGATCCTCGCCGAAGGTCTCGAAGTTGCGGCCTGCGGTGGGCGCGCGGACGTTGTTGGTCATCGGGGCCAGCAACACCTGCTGGTCGCGGGCCAGGGCCTCGCCGGCCACGGCCACACCCCAAGCCTTGGCTAGGTCCGGCGAGAAGGTCGCCGTCAGGGCGACGGGCGCTGGAAACGCCGTTGCGGTCCGCGAGGTTCGCACGCCGGCCGGGCCGTCGGCCAGGCGCAGCGGCGGGATGCCCAGGCGAGCCACGCCGGGAAGGTAGCCGCCGCCAGCCAGATGCTCCGGGTCGTCGTGGCCGTGCAGAAACCCGATCTTCTCGTCCAAGGTCATCCGCCCGATCAGGGCGTCGATCTTGGCGCTATCGGCCCAGGCCGCGGGGGCCGCCGCCAGGGTTCCGGCGATCAGCGCATGCAGGCCGGCGACCGAGCACAAGACCGTTCCGCGCTTCATGGATATCTCCTTGGCCGTGGTGTTCTGTGAGTGAGCGCCGATCGGCCGAGGGGGCCGACCACGCTAGGGACGGACGTTCACCAGGACCCGGCGATAGCGGGTGATCGCCGGCCCGCCGCTGTCGCGAACCTCGAGTATGACGTGGTAGGTCGTGGGCTCGACGACGGTCGGGACCACGAACCGGGTCGTGGCCTGATCGGCGTCGACGAGATCGAGCTTCGGCGGCGACAGGCCCGGTCGGCCGCTGGGTTCGGCGTATTGCCACCAGCGATAGGTCAAGGCGTCGCCGTCAGGGTCCCGCGAGCCCAGAGCGCTCAGCGTCAAGGTCTCGCCCGCCTTGGCCAGAAGAACCGCCGCGCCGTCGCCGGAGACGCCGTTCAGGACCAGGACGGGCGGGTGGTTGGCCTTCGCGCGCTCGGGCGTCAGCGTCCAGCCGATTCGCGCGGCGAAGTCGTTCTGGAACGCCTCGCGCCAGCGGAAGATCGTCGCCTGGTTGCTGGTCCAGCTGGCTCCGTCACCGCCCTTGACGGTGTCCTGGGCGTCGCCGTACTGCGCCGCGCCCTCGTAGGTCGGGACGTAGCGACCGCCCCAGCCGCCGTATTCCGGGTGCTCGGGCGCGTTCAGGCCGTTGGGGATCAGCCACAGGAACGCCGGCGTGTCGCCTTCCATGATGAACTGGTGCGGCGGATAGAGCGCCCCCAGCGGGCCTCGGCGCACATTCGCCTCGAGCCAGGTGTTGGTGACCATCTCGGCGGCGGGCCACTTGGCGGGCCGGCGCACGTCGCCTGAAATGCCGATCCAGGCGGCTAGGCCGTACTGGCCCCAGCCGTGGACGCTGGCGATCCAGACGAGGTCGGGAAAGTTCTGGCGCGCCCAGGGACCCGCGTCATCCTGGTCAGAGATCGAATAGACCCGCAGCTTGGCGACGAACGCGTTGAGCTGCTCGGGTGTGCGCGTCGCGCGGACGGTCCACAGCGCCTGGGCCAGGTCCAGCGCCCCGCCCCACACCGAGACATAGATCGGCCGGGGATCGGGTCGGTCGACCGCCTCGATGATCAGGCGAGACCCTTCGGTGTCCTTGCCCACTCCGACTCCGCGCATGCCGTAGGCGGCGCTTCCGGACCGGACCACCGCGTCGAGTTTGGCGGCGTCGGGATAGCCGTCGGCGTGGCGACGCAGGTTCGACAGGACCTGACCGTAGGCCGCGATCCGCTCGCGCATCAGCTGGGGCTGGACCCGCCCGCGCTGCCAAGTCGAGGTCGTGGCGACCAGGCCTTCGAGGTCCAGTTCGTTCGCATAGAGCAAGAGCCGAACCAGGGACTCGGAGTCATCGGGCTCATTGCCGATGTCGGAAAGGACGATCACCCGCGGCTTCTCGGCCGCGCTGGCGGGGTTGATCGTCCCGCAGCACAAGGCGCTCAGCCCCGCGAGCGCGGCCAGCCACAGTCGGGCTTGATGCTTCATTGCCCCTCCCCTTTCGCGAAATCCTGCGTAAGCGGGCGCACCGTCAGCCCAATCTCGAGCTCTTCGGCGCGTCTACCGCTGGCAACGGACCTTCTGCATATATTTCGAATAGCTTCGATTTTATCGAAAAACCTAGCGCCACCTTCGGATCCCTGTCAATAAACCTCAAAGGGCTGTGTCGAAAAGTAATCTAAACGATACAATTTATTGTTATAAATCAATTTATTCTATGAAACATTGGACAAGCGGCCACGCTCAATCCCGCCCCCCCGAAATCGTCAAGATTCGAAATCTCTTCGAAAGACCGCTCGCATGTCATCCCTACGCGGGATCAAGCCGGCTCCCGCCGGGTGGCATTTCCGCGATTTTATCATGCGAAATGCATTTGACGATGGCAAATAATCCAATCAACCTTGGCCACCGGGCGCTTATCCGCGCGGCGAAGGGGGCAACAGCTTTCAGCCCTCTGCCGGTCGGAACTGTGTGTCGCGCGTAAAGGAGAGATGATGGCGGGCATGCAGTCGGCGCCCGACGCAGGGATCGATCACACGCGGTTCGGCGCGTTCCAGGTCGGCATCACCGTCCTGTGCGGGCTGGTGGCGATGCTGGACGGCTTCGACACCCAGTCGATCGCCTATGTCGCGCCACGCATCGCCGAGGATTGGGGCCTGGCCGCCTCCGCCTTCGGTCCGATCTTCGGCGCAGGCCTGCTGGGCCTGACCATCGGCGCCTTCGTGCTCAGCTCGGCCGCCGACCGATACGGGCGGAAGGTCATCATCCTGCTGTCGGTGGCCGTCTTCGGGGTCTTCGCCCTGCTGACCGCCCGCGCGCGGACGATCGACGAGCTGCTGGCCTTGCGGCTGCTGACCGGGATCGGCCTGGGCGGCGCCATGCCCAACATCATCGCCCTGACCAACGAGTACGCGCCCGCGCGCTACAAGGCGACGCTGGTGACGGTGATGTTCTGCGGCTTTCCGCTGGGATCGACGATCGGCGGCCTGGTCACCGCGCCCTTGATCGCCGACCACGGCTGGTCATGGGTGTTCCTGGTGGGCGGAGCCATGCCTCTGGCGCTGCTGCCGGTGCTGGCCTGGCTTCTGCCAGAGTCCGCCCGTTTCCTGGCGCTCCGCCCCGGGCGGGAGCCGCGCATCGCCGCGATTCTGCGCCGCGGCGCGCCGGACCTCACTGTCGAGGCCTTCGTCGCCTCGGTGCGCGCCGAGAGCGGCGGCGACGCTCCGCGCTTTCCAGTGGCGGCCCTGTTCGCCGAGGGCCGGGCCGGCCGCACCCTGCTGGTCTGGACGGCCTTCTTCATGAACCTGCTGGTCATGTATTTCCTGGTCAACTGGCTGCCGTCGTTGCTCAAGACCCTGGGCATGCCGCTGAAGACCGCGATCCTGTCGACCGCGCTGCTGAACCTGGGCGGCGTGATCGGCGGTGTGGTGCTGGGTCGGTTGATCGACCGCCGCGATCCCTACCTGATCCTGAGCGCGGCCTATTTCGCCGCGGCGATCTTTATCGCCGTCATCGCCCTGGCCGGTCCCAACACCGTCCTGCTGCTGGCGGCGGCGACGGCCTGCGGGTTCGGGGTGTCGGGCGCACAGATCGGCCTGAACGCGGTGACCGCCAATGCCTATCCGACGGCGGTCCGGTCCACCGGCATCGGCTGGGCTTTGGGCGTCGGGCGGATCGGCTCGATCCTAGGGCCCACGATCGGCGGAGCGTTGCTGGCCATAGGCTGGACGCCTCAGGCCCTGCTGCTGGCCGCCATCGTCCCGGCCCTGGCGGCCGCCGCGGCGGTGTTCGCGCTGCGGCGAGCCTGACGGCGGAACGGCCTCGCCGGATCAGTCGCGGGCCGGCGGCCCGACCCTGATCGCGCAATCGGAGAGGCCCGCCACGGACACGACGATCTCGTCGCCCTCGACCACCGCCCCGACTCCAGCCGGCGTGCCCGTATAGATCAGGTCGCCCGGCTCCAGGCGGTAGAAGCGCGAAACATAGGCGATCACGTCAGCGACCGGCCAGATCAGCTCGGCCAGGTCGGCGTCCTGCCGGACCTCGCCATTGACGCTCAGCGCGATACGGCCCGCCTTCGGATGGCCGACCTCGGCGACGGTGTGGATCAAGCCCAGCGGCGAGGACTGCTCGACGTTCTTTCCGGTGTCCCAGGGACGCCCCTTCTCGCGGGCTTCCAGCTGGAGATCGCGGCGGGTCATGTCCAGGCCCGTGGCGTAGCCGTAGACGTGGCCTAGCGCGTCGTCCGACGCGATGTCGCGGCCGCCCCCGCCGATCGCCACGACCAGTTCGGCCTCGTAGTGGAAGTTGCTGGTTTCGGACGGATAGGCGACCACGGCGCCCGTCGGAACCACCGTCTCGGCCCACTTGGTGAAGAAGAACGGCGCCTCGCGGTCCGGGTCGCGGCCCATCTCGCGCGCATGGGCGGCGTAGTTGCGGCCGATGCAGAAGATCCGTCGGACCGGGAAGCCCCGGCCCTCGCTGGTCGCCGCGACGACGGGCGCCTGGGGTTCGAACACCAAGGTCACGCGCATTCCTCCCGATAGAGACTGAGTTTTTCCTGCGCCGCCCGGTCCGAATAGCTGAACAGCACAAGGTCGCGGGCCGCGCCCAGGCGCAGTTCCCGCCAAGACGGCACGACCAGGACGTCACGCGGCGCCAGCGCGATTTCGCGGCCGTCTACGACCGCCCAGCCCTCGCCTTCGACCACGACGAACACCGCGCCATCGGTCGAGCGCCGGGCGCGGGTTTCGAACCCCGCCGGCAGCAGCCGCGCCTGGGCCGCGATGGTGGGCATGATCGGACCGCCGTCGGCCGGGTTCAGAAATTCCAGCGCGTGGCCAAGATGCGGATCAATGGTCGCCGCCGCGGCCATGGCGTCCAGCGCCGGCCGCCAGTCGGCGTAGGGATAGTGGAATAGCGGCTGGCGCGCCGGTCGCCGGTCGGCGGCCGAGCCGCGCACCGGGCGCAGGTTGCGGCCGTAGCGCGCCAGAGTGTCGCCCGGCGGCGCGGTCTCGGGGTGGGCCTTCTCAGGATAGGACTCGGCGAAGCCGGCGTCGAAATGGCGGACAGTGGGGATGTCCAGGCCGTCCAGCCAGATCATCGGCCGGTCGCTGGGATTGCCGTGGTCGTGCCATTGCCAAGCCGGCGTCAGCACCAGATCGAACGGCCGCATGATCGCCTTCTCCCCGTCCAGGGCGGTGAAGGCCCCCTCCCCTTCGAGGACGAAGCGCAGCGCGCATTGGACGTGACGGTGGGCGGGCGCGATCTCGCCCGGCAGGATCAGCTGCAGACCGGCATAGAGGCTGGGCGTGATCGACGACAACCCTCGAAGGCCGGGGTTCTCCAGGATCAGAACCCGACGTTCGGCCTGTTCGGCGCTGATCAGGTCGCCGGCGCGGATCAGGTAATCGCGCGCCTGATCATAGGACCAGCGATGAACCACCGCGGGCGACTGCGGTTGCTTGGGCACCAGCTGGGCCAGCGATTCCCACAGGGGCGTCAGGTTGGCCGGCGCCATCTCGGCGTAGAGCGCTTCCAGCTGGGCGCGTTGGTCGTTGGGCAGGGTCATCGCGCATCCTTCGCCGCCCCGCTCCCGAGGGCCTGCGTGAGCGTATTTTTGACACTACGTAATCACTTGCGCAATGCATAACTCACTGACCGAACCACCCCAGCTGCGTGCTGATCTCCCGGCACAGCTCGCCCAGTTCCGCCAACGCCTGCTCGTGGCGATCGCCCGCGAAGGCGTCAGGCAGCAGCGCCGTGGCCGTCAGCACCGCCCGCCCTTGCAGATCGAAGATTGGAAAGGCCGTGGCGCGCAGTCCCGGCACCATCGTGCCCTCGACGTGGGCGTGGCCGCGCGCTCGCACCAACTGGCGCAAGGCCTCGGCCTCGGCGCGCTTCATCGGTCCGGTCTTGAGCTCGCGTTCCAGCAAGTGTTCGGTCTCGATCGCCGGCGTGAATGCCAGGAAGGCCTGGCCCGTCGCCGAGTACAGAAGCGGCAGCACCGATCCGACGTTAAACGACGTCATCACCGCCGGACGGCCCATGTTCCAGCGCACGATGGTCGGTCCCAGTGGTCCCAGCGCGGCGATCTGGACCGTCTGGCCGGTCCTCTGGGTGAAGTCGATGATCGCGGAATCGACCAGTCTGAAGGCGTCGATCCGCGACAGGGCGGCCATGCCCAGCTTCAGCGCCTTGGGGCCCAGGTCGTAGCGACCGGTGGCCGGATCCTGGTGCGCCATGCCGGCGATGATCAGGCTCTGGAGATAGCGGTGCACCTGCGGCGCGGCCATGCCGCTGGCCTGGGCCACGGCGCTCAGCGTCGAGGCCTGTCCCAGCCCGGCCAAGGCCTCGAGGATGCCCAGCCCGATCTCAACCGACTGGATGCCTCGGCGCCGCGCGGGGGACTCGGCGGCTTCGGCCTCATCGATCATGGTCTTCTCCAGCATGGCTTGGCGGGCGCAGCCACGAGCCGCCCGATAGCGACTCGTAGCGTCACGCTCAACTCAAACCATAGCCTAGAGACAGCCTGCTAGGCGTCGCCGAACAGCGCAGCGCGCGCTATGTCCAGCGCCGTGACGGCGTCCTGACGGGCCTGGGCCGCTTTCAGGCCTTCGACATCGAGGCGGTCCAGCGCCGTCTCGATACGCTTGAGGAAGCGGATCGCGCTGTTGGCGGCGGCGACGCAGTCTTCGCGGAACGGAAACTGGTCCAGCTGCCAGACGCCGTCCCAGCCGTTCTTGCGCAGCGTCCAGAAGAACTCGAAAAGCTCGATCGGATGCACCGAGCCGGCGATCAGGTCGTCGTCCCAGCCGCGCATGTTGTCGTTGACGTCCATGCCGAACAGGCGGCCGTGATCAATCGCCAGCTGGGCGGCGTCGGCAGGCGACTCGCCGCCATACAGCGAGTGGCCGAAGTCCAGCAGGATCCCGACATTGGGAACGCCTATGCGCTCGATCGCCAGCAGGGTCCGGGCGACCGAGTCGTAGCTCATGTGCACCCGCGGCTCGCGCGGCTTGTACTCGATCACGAACTTCAGGTCGGGGTTCTGAGCGGCCAGCTCTGCCACGCCCTCGACCGACGCCGTCCACAGCGCCTTGTGGTCGACCTGGAACGGATAGTCCCAGCCGTCCTGGCCGGGCCACAGCTTGACATAGTCGGCGCCGAAATGGCGGACCATCTTGGCGGCGTCGTTGCACATCTCGTTAGCCAGGCGGCGCACGCCTGGGTCGGGATTGGTGAAGGCGCCCTTGGCGAACCGGCGCGTATAGATCTCGGGCGTGATGCCGATGACGCTGAGGCCATTGCGATCCAGCGCCTCGCCAATGGCCGTCAGCGAGACGTCCTTGCCGACGAACGGGAAGTTGATGTCGACCACCGAGAGATCCTCGACCTGGCCGGCTAGGTCGATCATTTCCAGCAGATCGCGTTGCGGCCCATACCCGTCGGTGGCGTAGCGATCGACATAGGTGGCGAAGTGCCAGATGCCGGCGCCGTATCGTTGCTTGGCGGTCATGGGTACGCTTTCGGTTAGGGTCTTCGGGAGGCCTCAGCGCTGGGTCAGCGCGAAGTTGTTCACGCGCGCGGCGTTGGCGCGGTCGACCAGGAAGCAGTCCATCAACAGCTTCTCGCGCTCGCCGGTCTTGCCGGTCTTCAGGTAGCGGTCGGCCAGCTCGACGGCGTATTGGGCCTGCCGCAAGGCCGGCTGCAGCACCGTCGCGCGCATCTTGCCCGCCAGGATGGCGTCGCGCGCGTCGTTGGAGCCGTCGAAGCCCACCACCGCGACGTCGCGTCGCCCGGCGCTCTCCAGCGCGGCCACCGCGCCCAGGGCCATGGTGTCGTTGCCGGCGATCACGCCCTTCAGGGTCGGATGGGCCTGCAGAATCGACTGCATGATCGAGAAGGCCTGGGCCTGATCCCAGTTGGCGCTCTGGCGCGACACCATCTTCAAGTCGGGATACTGGTCGAGGACGTCGTGAAAGCCGCGCGAACGGATCGAGGCGTTGGTGTCCGACTCCTTGCCGACCAGCTCGGCATAGTCGCCCTTCTCAGCCAGCGCCTCCGCGAAGGCCTGGGCGCCGAGGGCCGCGCCTTGATAGTTGTTGGAGACGATCTGGACCGCCGCGGCGCCGCGGCTGGAGATCTCTCGGTCGATTAAGAAGACGGGCACACCGGCCGACCTGGCCCGAMGCACCGCCGCGACGCTGGCGTCGGCCCCGGCGTTGTCCAGGATGATGGCCGAGGCGTTTTGGGCGATGGCGGTGTCGATCAGCTGGCTCTGCTTGAAGGCGTCGTCGTCGTGCGAGAACTTCAGCGTGCGGTAGCCCAACGCCTGGGCGCGCTGCTCGGCGCCGATGGCTTCCTGGCCGAAGAATGGATTGTCGAGAGAGGGCGTGATGATCACGATCAGGCTGGAGCGGCCAGCGCGTGGCGCCAACAAGGCGACCGCCGCCACGGCGACGACGATCAGCGCCAGAACGGCAAGCCAGATCCGTGGACGCCCAAGCTTCATGCGACGATGACCTCTATGCCGGCGTCGAGGAACGCGCGGTGGTCCTCGTCGCGAATACCGCTGTCGGTGATCAGGCAGTGGATGTTTTCGATCCCGCCCAACGACGAGAACGAGGTCTTGCCGATCTTGGTGGAGTCCGCCGCCAGATAGATTTTCGACGCCGACTTGATCATGGCGCGCTTGACGGCGATGTCGGCGATGGCGGGGAAGGTCAGGCCGGCCTCGAACGAAACCGCCGCCGTCGCCAGGAACAGCTTCTGGGCGAACAGGCCCTCGAAGTAGTCGGCCGAGCGCTCGCCCGACAGCGACAGGGTCGGCGCCTTGAACTGCCCGCCCGGCATGTGGACGGTGTAGGTCGGGATGGCGCCCAGGATCAGGGCGATGTTGAGCGCGTTGGTGATGACCGTCAGGCCCTCGCGGTCGCCCAGGTTCATGGCGATCTCGGTGATGGTCGAGCCCGCGTCCAGCACGATGGTCTCATGGTCTTCGACCAGGGCCGCGGCCGCTTGGCCGATCCGGCGCTTGGCGTCCATGTTGACCAGGTGATGCAGCGCCATGGCGCGCACCTGCTGGGGCACGGACTTCAGATATGCGCCGCCGTGTTCGCGGACGATGTGGCCTTCGGCCTCCAGGCGCTCTAGGTCCTGACGGACCGTCACCTCCGAGACCGCGAACGCCTCGGCCAGGTCGCGCACCCGCGCGCTGCCGGCCTCCTGGAACCAGGCCAGCATCTTCATGCGGCGCGGTTCGCCAAGCAACGAGCCGGCGCCGACCGTGAGCCCCGGGCCCTTGGACTTGGCGCGCGGCGCCTTGGCGGCCGCGATCGTCTTGCCGCGTCCAGTCTTCACTTCGCTCTTGGGGGAGGTGCCCTTGGCCATGTCCGCTCTCAGTCTCGCGCGCCGATGATCCGGCCCTGCAACTGATCGAGTACAACGGCCGTGACGATTACCGTACCCTTGATCACCATCTGCCAGAACTCACTGACGCCGATCATCACCATCCCATCGCCCAGCACGCCGATCACGCAGGCGCCGATGATGGTTCCGCCGATCGTGCCCCGCCCGCCGCTCAGCGACGCGCCGCCCAGCACCACGGCGGCGATGGCGCTCAGCTCGAAGGTTTCCCCGGACGCCGGATGGGCCGCGACAAGGTCCGAGGCGACGATCAACCCGACCAGGGCCGCGCACATGCCCGAGATCACGTAGACCAGCGTCTTGATGCGGCCCACCCGGACGCCGGACAGCAGCGCGGCGCGCTCGCTGCCGCCGACCCCGTAGACGCGCCGCCCGAACGGCGTATGCGCCGCCGCCCACGCCGCGACAACGGCCAGGACGATCATGATCAGCACGGGAACCGGAATCCCCAGCAACCGCCCCGCGCCGAGCAGCGGGAAGCCTTGGTTGCCGTAGTCGGCGCCGCCCGTCAGGTTCGGGAAGGTCGCGCCGTTCGAGCACAGCAAGGCCGCGCCGCGGGCCACATACAGCACGCCCAGCGTGGCGATGAAGGGCGCAACGCCGAAGCGCGTGATCAGCGTCCCGTTGAGCAGGCCGATCAGCCCGCCGACCATCACCACGATGACGATCACGGCCAGGGTCGACGGATAGATGACGACGCCCAGCGGCCCCGTCGTGATCCCGTTCAGGATCAGGGCCCCGCCAATCATTCCCGACAAGCCCGCGATCGAGCCGACCGAAAGGTCGATGCCGCCGGTCAGGATCACATAGGTCATGCCGATCCCGAGGATAGCGATGGTGGCGATGTGCTTGGCCGTGATCAGGGCGCTGGCCACCGACAGGAAGTTCGGGGCCATGGCCGAGAAGAAGGCGGTGACCAGCGCCAGGGCGATCAGCGCCCGCGCCTTGAACAGCAAGGCGACCCAGGCCGGCGTCGGCGGCTTCATGAGCAGCTCGGCCGCCTTCGGGGCGGGATCGGAAGCGATGGACGACATGCTCACCTTCACTGCGCGACCGCCGCGCGCCGCGGGCGCGGGTCGAATGGGGAAACGACCGCGCCGTTGGCGGCCTGGACCAGCAGACCTTCGTCGGCCTGGCTCGCCGGTAGGTCCGCGGTCAGGCGCCCCTTGGACATCACCAGGATCCGGTCGGCGACACCGAGCGCCTCCAGCATGTCGGAGGTCGTGAACACCACGGCCAGGCCGTCGGCGGCCAGGGCGCGCATGGCGGCGAACACCTCGGCGCGCGCGCCGATGTCAATGCCCCGCGCCGGCTCGTCCAGCAGCAGGACGAGCGGATCACGGAGCAGGCAGCGACCGATGACCACCTTCTGCTGGTTGCCGCCCGACAGCGCGCCGATCGGCGTCCGAGGCGACGGGGTCTTCACCCCCAGCCGCGCGATCATCGCGCGCACCGAGCGGTCCTCGACCGCGTTCGAGATGAAGCCGAAGCGCGTGAAACGGGCCAGGCTGGACAGGCCGAGGTTGCCGCCCACGGACAGGTTCTGAAACAGACCGTCCCGCTGGCGATCCTCGGGAACCATCAGCAGGCGCCGGGCCACGCGATCGGCGGCGGAGAGCCGCTCGATAGCCTCACCGTTCAGCCGCACGCCGCCCGCGCCGCGTCGCGAACCGAAGATGTATTCGAAGAGTTCGGTCCGCCCCGCGCCGAGCAGACCGTAGACCGCCACGACCTCGCCGGCGTGAAATTCGGCCGAGACGCCATCGACTAGCCGGGCGCCGTCGCCACGACGGACGACCACGTCCTCCAGCGCCAGAACCACGTCGCCGCGCGCGGTAGACGTTGCGCCGACCGCCGCGACGGCTTCGCCCAGCATGGCCTCGACGATCCAGGGCACAGAAGCCTGGGCGATCGGCGCGGACGCCACCACGGAACCGTCGCGCACCACCGTGACGTGGTCGCCGATCCGCATCAGCTCTTCCAGCCGGTGCGAGATGTAGACGATGCCGACGCCCTGGCGCTTCAGCTCGCCGATGATGGCGAAGAGGTTGGCGACCTCTTCCTCGCTGAGGGCCGAGGTCGGCTCGTCCATGATCAGCACACGGACGTCTTCGACCAGCACGCGAGCGATCTCGACGATCTGCTGTTGGCCAATGCTCAGGGCCGACACGCGTGTGTCCGAGGTGAAGGTCGCGCCAAGGCGAGCCAGGGCCTCGTCGGCGCGCCGGCGCTCGGCGGCATGGTCGATCACCCCGCCTCGCCCGAGGTTGCGACCCAGGAAGATGTTCTCGACCACCGTCAGGTTGGGGCAGAGGTTCAGCTCCTGGAAAACGATGCCGACGCCCTGCCGCGCGGCGTCGCGCACGGAGCGCAGGCTGACGGTCGCGCCGCCCAGCAAGATCTCGCCGCTGTCGGGTTGCTCGACCCCGGCCAGCAGGCGCATCAGGGTCGACTTGCCGGCCCCATTCTCGCCGATCAGGACATTGACGGCTCCGCCGCGCACGTCGAAATCCACGCCCCGCAAGGCGGTGGTCGCGCCATAGGATTTGACGACGTTCCGGGCGCTGAGGAGGACGGCTTCGCCACTCATGGAGCAACGCCCGCCGAAGCGACTTTTTCGATCGAAACAGGCGTGACGAAGACTGGCTGGCCGGCCGCCGGAAGATGGAGCGCGCCGAGGAACCGGACGCGATCACCCGGACGCACGCCGTCCAGGGCGGGCTTCAGCCGCGCCAGCGCGGTCGTCGTCAGGGCTCGCCCGACGTCGGCATAGACCAGCTGGTCCGAGAAATCGTCGAAGGCGATGAAGGGCAGCGCGTCGCGAACCGTCGTTCCGACTACCACGGGGCCGGTTTCCAGCTTCACGGCGCGAGAGACGCCGTCGCCGAGCGCGACCTCGACGGTGCGGCGGCGGGAGCTATCGTCGATCGCGGTGACCACGCCCTCGCCCCTGACGACGAACGTCCAGGCGCCGCCCTCACTGGCGCGTCGGCCCAGGCGCGCGCCGGCGCCTTCGGGGTCGGCGGCGATCGCCGCGAAGAGTTCTCGTGCGGGCGCGGCGCGATGCTGGAGTTCGGGAAGCGCTTGGGTGGTCCAGATGCGCGAGACGTAGGTGTCGGCGTCGAAGTCGAGGCTGCGCTTGGCGCGGATCGCTTGGTCCTGCTCGACCGTCATGACTTTGCAGCCCGCCAGGACGGCGGCGCAGCTCAGCAGGATGGCGAACAACGCGCGGCGCCGGACCAGACCCATTCCCGTCACTCGCCCTCCCTACCCGACATAACCGTCGATTGATCTTCGTTTATTTTCTTTTGAGCCAGCAAGATGCCTATCGACATCAGCGCTGTCAAACCCGGCGCGGCGTTCCCTTCGTAAAATCTGGCGAAACTTCCCAGACAGAGCAACGCAATTCGAAGAAAATCGAAAGTTACACTTGTCTCGATATCGCCGTGCGGATACTCCAATCCTCACGACACGGAGAGCGGATTGGTGAAAGCCCTGGACGCAAGGCGAGAGAATGAAGGCGCCGAACGCATCGAACGCATTCGCGAGCGCGCGAATTGGATGCGCAGGCGCAGCCTCCAGATGATCTACGAGGCCGGGCAAGGCCACCCCGGTGGCGACCTCTCCGCGACCGACGTCCTGGCGACGCTCTATTTCGGCGTCATGCGCTATGACGCGAGCGCCCCCGCCGCGCCCGACCGCGACCGGTTCGTGATGAGCAAGGGCCACTGCACCGGCGCCCTCTACACGGCGCTGGCCGGCGCGGGCTTCTTTCCTGAGGGCGAGCTTTCAACCTATCTGCGGCCGAACTCGCGCCTGAACGGCCATCCCAACAGGACCTATCTGCCCGGCGTCGAGACCAACACGGGTCCGCTTGGCCACGGGCTGCCCGTCGCCGTGGGCATCGCTATCGCCGAGCAGATCGATCGGTCGGGCCATCGCACCTTCGTGCTGACCGGCGACGGCGAACTGCAGGAAGGCAGCATGTGGGAAGCGGCCATGCTGGCCGGGCATCGCAAGCTCGGCAACCTGACCGTCATCATCGATCGCAACCGCCTGCAGCAAGGCGCCCGCACCGAGGACACCAACGCCCTGGAGCCGCTGGCGGACAAGTGGCGCGCCTTCGGCTGGGAGGTCGTTGAGATCAACGGCCACGACTACGCCCAGCTGCTCTCGGCTCTGGACCGCCCCGCGTCGCCGCGCGTCGCGCCGCGCTGCGTCATCGCCAACACGATCAAGGGCTACGGCGTCTCCTACATGCACGACCAGGCCGGCTGGCATCATGGCGCGCCCAACGCCGCGCAGTACGCTCAGGCTCTGGCCGAGCTGGCCGGTATCGAGGAAGCTGGCGTCGAGGATCAAGCATGAGCGCCGCGCCCCCTTCCGTCCCAGGCCTGTTCGACTGCCGGGACGCCTATGCCCGAACCCTCGAAGCCTTGGCCGCCGAGGACCCGCGCGTGGTCGCGGTGGTCAATGACAGCGTCGGCTCCAGCAAGCTGGGCAAGTTTCGCGACCGCTTTCCCGAGCGCGTGATCAATGTCGGCATCGCCGAGCAGAACATGGTCGGCGTCGGCGCCGGCCTGGCCAACGGCGGCAAGATCCCGTTCGTCAGCGGCGCGGCCTGTTTCCTGACGGCGCGCGCCCTCGAGCAGATCAAGGTCGACGTCGCCTATTCGGCGGCGAATGTGAAGCTGTGCGGCATCTCCAGCGGCGTGGCCTATGGCGAGCTGGGCGCGACCCACCACTCGATCGAAGACTTGGCCTGGTTGCGCACCCTGCGCGGCCTGACCGTGATCGTGCCCTCGGACCCTTGGGAGACCGCCGAGGCCGTCAAGGCCGCCGCGGCGAGCGACCAGCCGACCTTCATCCGGATCAGCCGGATGCCGGTCCCTGAGTTGGAACATCGCGCGCCCTTCCAGATCGGCAGGGCCGAGATCCTGCGCGATGGCGGCGACGTGGCGATCATCGCCGCCGGCACGCTGGTCCATCGCGCATTGAAGGCCGCCGACATCCTGGCCGCCGAGGGGATCGAGGCGCGTGTCGTCAACATGTCCACCCTCTCGCCGCTCGACGAGGCCGCGATCGTCGCGGCCGCCACCGACTGCGGCGCGGTCGTCACCGCCGAGGAGCACGTGGTGCGCGGCGGCCTGGGCGGCGCTGTCGCCGAGGTCCTGGCCATGCAACGCCCGACGCCGATGCGCATCGTCGGTTTCGATGGATTCCAGCCGACCGGCTCGGCCGAATGGCTGATGGAGCGCGCGGGCCTCACCGCCGCCGGCCTGGCCGCCGCGGCGCGCGAGGCCTTGTCGCGGAAGCGCGGCTGATGGTCGGCGACGTGATCCTGGCTATCGACCAGGGGACAACCAACACCAAGGCGCTGCTCGTCGGCCAAGACGCCCAGATCGTCGCCCGCGCCAGCCGCCCGATGACCCTGGCCCATCCTCGGCCGGGCTGGACCGAACAGAACGCCGAGCATCTGTGGGCCAGCGTCGTGGCCGTGATCGAGGACCTGCTCACGGCCGCGCCAGGCCACCGCATCGCTGCCGTCGCGATCAGCAATCAGCGCGAAACCATCGTCGCCTGGGACGCCGGGACCGGCCGGGCCGTCGCGCCGGCGATCAGCTGGCAGTGCCGCCGTTCGTCGGACCGTTGCGCCCGCCTGAGGGCCGAGGGCCTGGAGGGGTTTGTGTCGGAGCGAAGCGGCCTGGGCCTGGATCCGCTGTTTCCGGCAACCAAGCTCGCCTGGCTGCTGGACTCCGTCCCGGAAGCGGCGCGCCTGGCCGCCGCCGGCGCCTTGCGGGTCGGCACGGTCGACAGCTGGCTGCTCTGGAACCTGACCGGCGGCCAGGTTCATGCGACCGACCCGAGCAACGCCTCGCGCACCCAGCTCCTGAACCTGCGCACACTGGCCTGGGATCCGGACCTGGCGGCGCTGTTCGGCGTCCCCCTGACCGTGCTGCCGGAGATCATGTCGTCCGACGCCTGTTTCGGGCGCGTGGCGGCCGGCGTCAGCGCCCTGACCGCCGATACTCCGATCCACGCGATCATGGGCGACTCTCACGCCGCCCTGTTCGGACACGTCCAGTCCGCGCCCGGGGCCCTGAAAGCCACGATCGGCACCGGCTCGTCGATCATGACGACAACCGACCGCTTGGCGCGCTCGGCGCACGGCCTGTCGACGACGGTCGCCTGGCGTCAGGGCGGCGAGACGCTCTACGCCCTGGAAGGCAACATCACCGTTTCCGGCCAGGCGGCGGCATTCTCGACACAACTGCTCGGCGCGGCCGACGAGCAGGCGCTGACAGACCTGGCGACCTCGGTCGAGACCAGCGACGGGGTTGTTTTCGTGCCCGCCCTCGCCGGCCTGGGCGCGCCGCACTGGGATGACCAGGCGCGCGGCCTGTTTACCGGCATGACCCTGAGCACGCGACCAGGCCACGTCGCCCGCGCCACGTTCGAGGCCATCGCCCTGCAGATCGTCGACGTCGTCGAGGCCATGCAGGCCGACCTGGCCCGCCCTCTGACCGAGATCCGCGTCGACGGCGGCGCGACACGCAACGCCTTCCTGTTGCAGTTGCTGTCCGATCTTCTGCGCGCGGACGTCACACGTCAGGACAGTCCGGAAGCCAGCGCCTTGGGCGTGGCCCGCATGGCCGCTCAGGCGCTGGGCTCACCCTTGCGCGCGGAGGAGACTCCCGCGCTCCGCTTCACACCCGCCATGGCCAACGACGCGCGCGATCGGATCCGGCGCGGCTGGCGCGCGGCGATCCAACAAGCGCGCCAGACAAGCTGATCGTCGAAGGGCGTCAAGCGCCCGCTCGGCCTGCTCCGGAGGCCGGTTCGAAATCCTGGACTAATAGACTTGGCGCTCGCGAACCGTCGTCGCGCCAAGGCGCCGGGTTCGTTTCGAAAGAAGCTCGCCGAGAGGGCAGGACAACGCCCCTCGGCGAGCAAGTTTCGGGGGTCGTCTAGAACTTCGTGCGCAGGCCGACCGACACCAGGCGACCCAGGGTCGAGCCATTGGCATAGCCCGAGCCGGCGTTGCGGAACGGCGGGTCGGTGTCGCCGATGTTGTCGATGTTCAGCGTCAGGGACGAACGGTCGAGAACGCCGACCTTCTCCAGGTCGAGGGCCAGATAGACGTCGACCGGATTGAAGGCCGACACCCGCGACTGAACCGGATCGCCCCGCAGCGGATAGCTGCCGCTGTGGGTCAGGGTCACACGACCGGTGATCGGCCCGACCTCGGCGCCCACCGAGGTGACGTAGTTGAAGTGGTTGAAGCCGTTCTTCAGCCGATCGACATAGACGCCGTTGTTGGAGTCGCTGGTCTTGCGGTTCAGCGTGTAGGTGCCCGCGAAACTAGCCGAGATCGACCCGAAGCTCGTCGGCTTGCGATAGCCGATGTTGAAGTCGACGCCATCCTGCTTAAGCCGGCCGCGGTTGTAGCGACGCAGGTCGTAGATGGCGTACGGGCTGTTGCTGGCGAAGAAGGCCGCCAGGGAGTCGAAGTTGTCGGCCCGGGCGCCTCGCGCGAAGGCGGTGGCCTGCGCCAGGGTGGGGTTGAGGATGTAGAACGGCGCGTTGGTCGGGTCGGCGTAGAAGCCCGCGCCGCCATTGAAGCCGCCGGCGTTGACGCTGATCACGTTCGAGAAGTCGACGTTGTAGTAGGTGACGTTCAGCGTGATCCCCGGCAGGAAGTCGGGCTTGAAGTCCGCGCCTAGAGACCAGGTGTCCGCCGATTCCGGCTTCAGGGTCGGGCTGCCGCCGGAAATGTAAAGGATCGGGCGCAGGGCGTCGGTCGGCGCACTGCCCGGGGCGGGGTTGGGCGTGATCGCCAGCGAGGTCACGCGGGCGTCCACCGCGCCGGTGGTGTCGGCAAGGCTGGGCGCGTGGAACGAGGTGCCCCAGTTGCCGCGCACCGTGATCCAGTTGGTGGGACGGAAGTTGAAGCCGACCTTGGGGTTGGTCGTGCCGCCGACGTCGGAATAGTCGTCGTAGCGAACCGAGCCGGTCAGGTCGAAAGCCTCCAGCACCGGAACGAAGATCTCGCCATAGATCGACCGGGCGTCACGCGACGCAATGGCCCGGTTGGTCTTAGGCGAGGCCGACGGACCAAAGGCGATATGCGAATTGATCTTCTCGTAGTGGTACTCGACCCCGGCGGCCAGACGGACGTCGCCGGCGGGCAGTTGGAACACCGACCCGTCGACGACCAGCCGGCCCTCGGCGAGGTCCTGCTTGGCCTCGGAGAGGTTCGTGTAGTCGCGGATCGTCGCCAGGAGGGCTGAATTGGTCTGGCTCAGATTATAGGGATTGAGCGCGGTCGCCGTCGTCGTCGCCCGCAGCGCGTTGCTGGCGGCCGTCGTGTTGATCGAGGCCTCCACGGTCCGGTTGAAGCTGTGGCCGAAGTTGGCCATGCCCCGCAGCTTCCAGCCGTCGCCAATGTTGTAGTCGAACGACGGAGTAAACCCGCGCGACGAGAACTTGGCCGGGTTTCGCGTGCCTTCGGCGCCGAACACCGAGGTGTAGTCGAACAGCACCGTGTGGCTCGCCTCGGCCCCGATCGGCGAGAAGTAGGGATTGGCCGAGGTGATCGTCCCGCTGGTGGCCAGCGGCGCGGTCTGGGTGACCGAGCGGCGGATCGAGTAGTAGGCGGTGGCGTTGAAGGTCAGGTCGTCGTTGATCGTCTGGTCCAGCGTGGCGAACACCGTGTGACGATTCTCGCGCGGATAGATCGTCGCGTAGTCGGTGCTGTCGCAGACGTTCTTCGTCCCCGCGACTCGCCCTGGCAGGGCGTAGGTCGTTGCGCCGACCTGGATGTTGGTCACCCCGCAGGTCGCCACGCGCCGGTCCGTGCCGCCTAAGGCCACCTTGTTCTGGCTGACATAGTCGCGCTCGTCGCCCTGGATTTCGTTGTGCCAGGCATAGGCGTACGAGGCGAACAGCGAGCCCGTGCCCCAGTCCTTGCCGGCGGTCACGTTGGCGTCGAAGGTCCGGTAGCCATCGGCCATACCGTACTTGGCGTCGGCCTCGAGGCCCGACATACGTTTGCGGGTGATGAAGTTGACCACGCCGCCGATGGCGTCTGAGCCATAGATCGAAGAGCCGCCGTCCGGCACCACTTCCACGCGCTCGATCATGCCGGGCGGGATGATGGTCGGATCGACATAGGTCTGCAGGATGCCGGCGCCGACCAGGCGGTGGCCGTTCAACAGCACCAGGGTCGTCGTGCCACCCGACGCGCCGAGGCCGCGCAGGTTCGTCTGGGCGATCGGCTGGCCGAAGGTGGCGGTGCCGGCCGGGAAGGAGTTGAAGTTGCTGACCTGCGGAATGGTCGCCAACAGATCGTTGGTCGAGGCCGCGCCCGTGGCGACCACGTCGTCGCGGGTGACGCCAATGACATTGGTCCCGACCGGTGCGACGCCCCGCAGCAAGGTGCCGGTGACGACGATCTCGGACACTTCGCTGGAATCCGACGAAGCCTTGTCGGTGGCCGACGCCGGCGGCGGATTGGCCGGCGCGGTCTGGGCCATGGCCGGACCAGCGATCGCGACCGTGATCGCAATGAGGCTGGCCGAGACCAGACCCGCACGACGCCTTTCGAACATATTCGCTGACATGCCCCTTCTCCTCTCCCTATGTCGAAGGCTCATCTCGGCCTTTCGATCTCTTTTGACGGCTCATCCGTAGCCGATGAATCTCCGAATGACAATTGACCACTTTCGAATATCTTCGTATTCCGATCTCAATACGAAAATAATATGCGGACAGGCGCTTGGCCGCTGACAGGGAGGAATTGCGAATGACCGAGAACGCCAGCCTTTCGCGGCGAGATTGGATGGCGTCGGCGGCCGCCCTCGCCGGGACATTGATCGCCTCAAGTCCCGCCTTCGCGAAGCAGACGGACGCCCGGACACCGATCATCCAGACGACGAACGGCCCGGTGCGCGGCCGAGTCGAGGATGGCGTGCACACGTTCCGAGGCGTCCGCTACGGCGCGCCGCCGGTCGGCCAACTCCGCTTCCGCCCGCCGCGACCGCCCCAGAAGTGGTCGAAGGTCTTCGAGGCCGATACGTTCGGGGCCGCGGCCATGCAGTCGCCCGGTCCGGACGCGCCGCCCTCGGAGGTCCACAGCGAGGACTGCCTGTTCCTGAACGTATGGGCTCCGGCCCCAGGCCCGACCCCGGCGAAGCGTCCGGTGATGGTGTGGCTGCACGGCGGCGCTTTCGCGGAAGGCGCGGCGGGACGTCCCACCTACTACGGTGACCATTTCGCCCGCGACGGCGTCGTGCTGGTCTCGATCAATCACCGCCTGAACGTCTTCGGTTTCACCCAGCTGCCCGACAGCTGGGGCCCGGCCTACAGGCAGTCGGGCTTGGCGGGCATGCTGGACATCGTCCAGGCGCTGCAATGGGTGAAGGCCAATATCGCCCGGTTCGGCGGGGATCCGGACAACGTCACGATCTTCGGCGAGAGCGGCGGCGGCGCGAAGGTGTCGCTGCTGCTGGGCATGCCGCCCGCCAAGGGCCTGTTCCACCGCGCCATCATCCAGAGCGGCGCCGGTCTTACCGCCGCCCCTCGCGCCTACGCCCAGGCCCTGGGCGGCGCCTTGACCGAGACCCTTGGCGTCAAGCCCGGCGACGTGGCCGCCCTGGCCGCCCTCGACGCCAAGACGATCTTCGACAGTCAGAAGGCGGCCATCGAGAAGGTCAAAGGCGCGGCGGTGAAGGGCTTCCTGACCGACGGCTTCGTGCCCAGCATCGACGGCCAGGCGCTGCCGCGCGGTCCATTCATGCCGCAGGCCCAGCCTTGGATCGCCGACGTGCCGCTGCTGATCGGCACCAATCGCGACGAGATGACCCTGTTCCTGGCCGCCTCGCCCGCCATCGCCAATCAGACCGACGCGGACTTCGAAAGGGCCGCGCGCGAAGTCTATCCCGCCAAGGCCGACCAGGTGATCGCCGCCCTGCGCGCCGCCCATCCGGGCGCCACGCCCGGCGACCTGACGATCGCCCTACAGACGGCCAAGGCGTTCTGGATCGACTCGATCACCCTGGCCGAACGCAAGCTCAAGCAACCCGCGCCCGTCTGGATGTACCGGATGGACTGGGACAGGTCCCCGGCCATGGGCGGCAAGCTGAAGGCTAGTCACGCCATGGAGCTCTCGTTCGTGTTCGGAACGCATGAGAACATCCGCTTTTTCGTGGGCCCCGGCGACGGTCCGACGCGAATGGCCGCTCAGATGCATCCCGCCTGGGTCGCCTTCGCCAAGACCGGCGATCCCCAAACCGCGAACCTGCCGGCCTGGCCGCGCTATGACCTGGCCAAGCGCCAGACGATGATCTTCAACCTGGAAAGCAAGGTGCAAAGCGATCCGCAAGGAGACCTGCGCCGCCTGATCGGCGCCTAGCGCGCTCGCTCCTTCCGAAACGAGGCGGGAGACGGCCGACGCCGCTCCCGCCTTTTTCGTCACCCCTATTTGGCGACCGTCACGACGACGTGAACATAGCGGCTCAAGGCTGGCGCGCCGTCGTCGATCGCCTCGGCCAGGACATGGATGGTGTCACCCGGTTTGGCGTCCCCCGGCACGGTCAGGCGTGTCGACAGGCCTTCGGCCCCCGCGAGCACCACCTCGCCGGCATAGGTCCCGGCCCCAGGCCAAGCGCGCCAGCGGACGACGATCTTGTCATGGTCAGGATCACTGACCGCGGCGGCCAGGTTCACGACCTGGCCCGGCCGCGCGCTGACCAACCGCGAACCCTGGAGCGCGATCCTGGGATTGTGGTTGGCGTCGGCGTAGCGCGGCGTCGTGGCCCAGACGAAGCGAGCGGCCAAGTCCCGCTGGGCTGGCGCCATGAACGGGTGGGTCGGCGCGCGCGCGAAGGCCGGGGGCTTGCCCGAGGCGACCGCCGAGAGGTTGGCGCTCATCTCGCCCGAGATCGCCGAACGTCCCGTGCTGGCATGGCCGCCCCACCCGCCGTAGGTCTCGGCGCGGTAGCCGTCCAGTCCGTTGTCGACCAGGTTCAGGAAGGTGCCGGTGTCGCCCTCACCGATGAAGGAGCCCGACTCCTCGACCGGCGACCAGACGATGTAGCCCTCCGCCTTCAGCTGGTCGCGGCTTTTACCCGGGACGCCGAAATAGTCGAAGATGTCGCCCTTCACCATCTGCCGCCCGTCGCCCCAGACACGGTAGAACGCGCCCAGCGGGCCGCGTGAGGAGATGTTCTTCCGGGTCCAATCGACGCCGAGAAAGACCGCGTCCTCTTCGCTGACCGTGCGCTGCGACAGATAGCTCAGCGACAGCCCGTCGGCCGGCTCCATGTAGCGGATCTCGGGCCAATGGGGCTTGATGTACTTGGCGTAGGTGTCGTCCTGGTCGCCGGACGGATGGATGACGGCCTTGCGGATCACCTTGGCGCGGATCGCCGGCCATCGCGGCGCGCCCTGGTACTGGTCCTCGATGGACTTCAGGGCCCGGGCGATCGTGCTCTGACCGCCCCAGGCGTGCAGGTAGATCGGCGCCTCCTCGTCATCCAGCAGCAGGGCCTTGATCAGGTTCGAGCCGCCGGTGTCCTTGTCCATCTCGCCGTCGAAATCGACATTGCCCCAGCGCACCTTCGCCCGCAGCGCGGCGGGCGTCGGATAGGCGCGATCGTGCACGCGCAGATTCGGATAGGCCTTGGCGTAGACGTCGAGCGCGTCGTCGATGAAGCGCTCCTTCGGATCCCAGCGCCAGGACGTACAGGGACAGATCTCGCGGCCTACCCGGGTGTATTCTCGCCCGGCGATGAAGCCCTTCGTGCCCTTGCCGTCGCCTTTCCAGTGGAACTGGCTGCTGGCGTAGATCAGTCCTTCGGTGCGGAAACTCGGCGCGTAGAGCAGGTAGCGGACCAGGGAGTTGGAGTCGTCCAGTTCCGGGTCGGCCGTGATGACGACGCGAGGCTTGGCGCCAAGCGGGGTTTCGAGATAGCGCGGCGGGACCTTGACGGGCGCCTTGCCGGCCATCGCGCAGGATGGAGCGGCTGTCAGCGCCGCGCAGAGGCCGACCACCGCTAGCGCCGCGGCTTTCGAACGTCTCCCCATGGCGTCTCCCTTCGTTTTTCGTTTGGCCAGTTTCGAACCGGCCCTCCTCGAGGGCGTACCATGCCCACCGATGCGACGCATCGCTAAATATCGTTGTTTATTTTCGTTTGCTTTCGATTTTCCGAGCCTCTGGCGCCATCGACGCCCAAGCGCTGCCTCGCCGCTCTGAACCTTCTGTCCGATGCTTCCACGCGAGTGGGCTGATTTGCGGCGATTTGCGCCAGAGGCGGACATTGAGCCGAGTCCGAAGACCAGACCGTCGAGCACCCTGCTCGTCTAGCGCGCCGGCGGTGAAAAGGCGGGCGTCCGAAAGGCGACCGGAGGAAGTTCGGCGTCGACAGGCAAGTCACCGATGGCCCCGGTGCGCAGGAACGCGATGACGGCCTCACGCACCGCTGGATCATGTTCGAACAAGGGCTCGCGAGCATGGTGGACGCCGCGATGCACGAGGATCGCGTGCCCGTTGGGGAAATAGGGCAGAAGCCCCAGCGTATTGTCGATCGGCGTGGAGATGTCCCAATCGCCGTGGATGAAAACCACCGGCGTCCGGTTGAGCACCGGCTTGCGCAAGGCGTCGTCGACATCGGGCGTGGGCCAAGCCGAGGCGGAGGCGAGCACGGCCTCGAAATCCCAGAAGCCGAGGATTTCGGCGGCCGGATCGGTCCAGAGCCGGTAGCCCCGCGCGGGCGACACCCCGAGACTACTGTCGATCAGCGGCTCGATCAGACGCAAGGCGCCCTCCGCGCCTCGCCGCGACGCGATCGTCTCCAAGGCCCAATCCTCGTAGCGGCCGTAGTACAGCGAGAGCACGAAAGCCGGCCAATCGGCGGGTGGCCGGCGCAATGACGCCTGCAGGTCGCCAAGGCCGAGCGCGACGCTTACGGGCGCGCCAGTGGTCGGATCGGCGACGGTCACCTTGACCGGCGCGTCGGCGAAACGGGCGCGGAGGTCCTTCAGCGCGGCCATCAAGCCGCCAAGCGGCAGATACGGCTTCAGGGCCGGATCCTGGTCAGCCTCGAAGGCCAGGCGCTGGAATGACGCCAGCACCTGGCTTGGCATGTCGAACGCCGCGTCCAGCGGCTCGACGCCCGACAAGACGGCGCGGGCGACGATGTCGGGATGAAGTCGCATCACGGCCAGCGACCACTGCGAACCAAAGCTCTGCCCAGACAAAGAGATCGTCCTGTAGCCCAGGGCCCGGCGCAGATCGTTCACGTCCTCGGCGCACTGCACGACCGTGTAGCCGGCAAGGTCCTTGTCGGGATTTGCCGCCCGCGCCGCCTTGGCCAGAGCGACCATGTCGTCGATCTCGGCCGAGCGCGAGCGCGGCCGGCCGAGCGGCTGATCGGAGACGGGCTGTTCCAGCATGTCGCCCTGGCGAGACCACCCGCGTTGATYGACAACGACCACGTCGGCCGCCTCGGCGTAGACGAGCAGTTCGGCCAGGCGAGACCGCGCGGCCGCGTCTTGGTCGGTGAAGGCGTTGAGATAGCTTCGCCCAGGGCCACCGGGCAGAATGAAGATCGGTGGCGCGTTCGACGGTCGCGCAGCCTTGAGCCGGGCGAAACCCACCCCGATCGGCCGGCTGTTGGGGGCGGCGCGGTTCTCGGGGACGTACAGGGTTCCAATTTCGTAGGTGATCGAGGGGCCGCCTTCGCGTGTGGCGGTCCCCGTCGTCAAAGCGATCTCGCCCACGCGGTGAGCGGCGGCCGCGGCCGGACCGCAGACCGCCATGGCCGCGCTCAGACCGAGGATCAGCAATCGGCCCAGCCGACCGAACTTCGTTTTCATGGATGATCCCTCTCGTGCAAAGCTACTGAGGGAAGGCCGTCGGCCGGGCGATGCGTGGGATAAAGGCTTGATCGGCGAACGACCCATAAGCACCGGCGAACGTCCCGGCGGGAACGCGATCCAGACCATCGTGCTCGTCTTGGCGGTTTGCCTTGGCTTGGCCCAGCCGGCCTATGCGAAGGCGGCTGGATCGGCGTGGAGCCTCTGCGCCTTCGCCTCGCAGGCCCGCGACTGCCGCCCCATCGTCAAGCCCCGCCTCGAACCGGGCGCGCCGATCACCACCCTGACGCGGCTTTACCGACCACCGATGGCGGGCGCGGAGACCGTGGTCCGGATCCAGGCCATGGCGTCCTCGGAGGTCTGGTGGAACGGCGCGCTGCTGGGCCGCAACGGCCGCGTGGGCGCCGATCCCGCGGCCGAACGCCCAGGACGCTTCACCGCCGAGTTCATCGTACCGTCCGCCTGGGTGCGAGCCGACCAAAACCGCGTCACCGTGAGGCTGTCGGCGCAACACCTGTGGCCCCCCGTCGCCAGCGCCGTGCATGTCCTGGACGTCGGCCCCCGCCAGGATCCGCTGCGCGACCTGGTCAGGCGCTATCTCCCGACCTTGGGCATGATGGGCCTGATCGCCTTGGCGTTCGGCCACGCCATCGGCCTGGCCTGGCGCGACGACGACCAGGAGGCTTGGCTGATCGCCGCGCTCGCGGGGACAGTCCTGACCCAGGCGGCCTTCGAGGCCAGCAGGCTGCTGGTCAACTATCCCTACCCTTTCCACACCCCGCGGCTGGCGGCGATCGCCGGCTTGGCGGCCGTCACGAGCGTGCTGACGGCGCGGATCGCGGCGAACCGCTTCGCCAGCGCCTGGCGGAACTCGGTGACCGCGGTGACGGCGGCCCTGGCCGTCGCGGCCCTCGTCCTGTCACCGCCTTATGACGACAAGGCGGTTGGAGCGATGATCGTGGGCGCGACAATGGCGTTGGGCTGCGCGGGCTGGGGCGTAGTTCGTCGAATTCCCGGCGCGCGCGCGGCGTTCGTTGCGTTCGGATTGGTGATCGTCGCGGCCTCGCTCGACGGCGGGCTCTTCCTCGATGCGGGCTGCTATCTGGCGTTCGCCGCCGCCTTTTCATGGCGCTTCGCCGCCGACGCGATCGCCTTGCGTCAGTCGAAGGCCGCGGAACTCGACCTGCGGGGACGAACCCTCGCGGCCGAGACGGCGCTGGAGCGCGCACACGGGGCCCGAGCCGCGACGGAGCCGCTCGTGATCCGAGATGGCGCGCGCCTCCATCGGATCGCGCCGAGCAAGATCGCCTACCTGAAGGCTTGCGACGACTATGTCGAAGTCTGTCAGCAAGACGGCCGCCGCCTGCTCGCGCCGGGCGGTCTCGCCGCGATGCTGGGGCGCCTGCCGCCTGGGTTCGAGCGGGTCCATCGCGGCTACGTCGTCAACCTCGCGTGTGTCGTCGCTATCGAGCGCGATGCGGGCGGACGGCGAACCGTGCTGCTCCAGGGGGGCGAACGACTTCCGGTAGGACGTAAGCACGCCAGCGTCCTGTCGAGCCTGTCCGCACCCGCGCCGCGCCGGGAGCTTGGCCGAGCGGAAGTTTCCTAGCGTCGTGAAAGTTCGCTTGCTCGATAGGGAGCGGGGACGCGAACAGCGCGCGCCTAAGGTCAAGCTACTAACGCACACGTGTTTTGAGGCCGCGCCGCCGGAACGACAGGATGGCGCAAACGAGGACGGGAAGCCCAAGATGATCGAACGGACGTTCCAGCCCGGCGAACAGGTGCTGCGCACCGGCGTCAACCTGCCCCATCTGGGCGTCTTCAGCGGCCAGGTCTACGAGGTCGAGGACTTCGAGCGTCATCATGCCGAAGGCCTCTATGTCCGCGGCGTGCCCGAGGGCCTGGATCCGGGCAGCTTCCAGCCGATCGAGGCGTGAGGGCCGCCAAGGTCGCCGCCGCATGCGCGGCGACATCCATTGGGCGAGCCGGAAACAGGTCGTTCAGGCCGCGGCCCGATGCGGCATTCAGCATTTTGAGCCCACACAAGCGGGCTCGGCTTGGGCAGCCTACGTTCCGGGCGAGAATCCGGACAAGGGTCCGAGGGGGGACTGCATCTACGCTGACCTCAAGAGTCGGGGGCTAACAGCAACGCGCTGACGCCCGCTCCCACCTTTGCGGTCGATCGTTTGGTCAGCCTGGCGCGGGCATTTTGGGTCGACTACCCGACTGCTCCGGCGGTCGTGGCAAATTGCCGCGCTGCCATAGGTTGTCTCATTTACCTTAATTTAAGGCCGGCGCGGTCAAAGTTCCCCAAGCGAATATTTCGTATAACGACGAAATATATTTGCTTGGGGCGGTGCTTATTGTCTGTCGTCGAATCTAAATCGATATCGTTCGCCGGGGAGGTGACGATTTCGAACATTGGTCAAGCTCACGAGCAGCTTGGCGCCTTGCTGCGCGAGCGGAAGGCCGTGATCATCGACATCGAAGACCTCACCGAGACCGATCTAACCTTCATACAACTCTTAGAATCCGCGCGCCGCAAGGCGAGCGAAATCGGTGTCGGCTTCTCGCTCAACCAGCCGGCCACCGGGTCTCTACTCGAAGTCCTGCGGCGCGGTGGGTTCCTCGACGACGAAGCTTCCGACCGCGCCACCTTCTGGCTTCAAGGGGCAGCCCAATGACCGCGATCCTTACCGTCGACGATTCCGCCAGCATCCGTCAGGCGATCAAGATCGCCCTCAGCGGCGAGGGCTACAGCGTCACCGAGGCCGTCAACGGCCAGGACGGCCTGGACAAGGGCAGCGCCGGCGGCTTCGACCTGATCGTCACCGACCTGAACATGCCCGTGATGGACGGCCTGGCGATGATCCGCGAGCTGCGCAAGCGCCCGGCCGGAGCCGGCGTGCCGATCCTGTTCCTGACCACCGAATCCGACGCCGAGATCAAGGCGCAAGCCAAGGCCGCCGGCGCGACCGGCTGGCTGACCAAACCCTTCGACCCCGAGCAGCTGGTCCGGGTCGTCAAGAAAGTCCTCGCCAAGTGAGCGGCCTCGATCCCATCGAGACATTCCGCCAGGAAGCCCAGGATCTGCTGGAGGAGATCGAGCAGGGCCTGCTCGACCTAGCTCATCGTCCCGGGGATCGAGACCTGGTCGACGCGGTGTTCCGCGGCCTCCACACCCTGAAGGGCTCGGGGGCGATGTTCGGCTTCGACGCCTTGGCCGCCTTCACCCATCACTGCGAAACAGCCTTCGACCGCGTCCGCAAGGGCGAGGTCGCCGCCACGCCAGAGCTGGTCGGCGCGGTGCTGGCCGCCCAGGATCACATGCGCGCCCTGGCCGAGGGCCGCCCCGCTTCGGAAGCTGCCGGCGAGACGCTGCTGACCGAGCTGCGCCGTGTGGTCGAGCGCGCCGGAAATCCGGCCGCCGCCGTCGAAGCCGCGCCCGTCGAGCCGGACCTCAATACCTGGCGCGTGAAGTTTAGCCTGCCGGCCGACGCCTTGGTCAACGGCACCCGCCCCCTGCCCCTGCTCGACGAGCTGCGGGAGCTGGGCGAGTGCACGGTGATCGCGCTGACCGACGCCGTCCCCGACTTCGACGCCCTGGTTCCGACCGAGTGTCACCTGGCCTGGGAAGTGACCCTGGTCACCAAGCACGGCCGCGACGCCATCGAGGACGTCTTCATCTTCGTGATCGACGACATGACCCTGGACATCCAGGACATGAACGCCGCGCCGGCCCCTATCGAGGCCGCTCTAGAAGCCACCGAGACCGTCGCGACGCCGCAAGCGGTCGCGACCCAGGCCGAGGCCGCCAACGAGGGTCGCGCCAAGACCGGCGGCGACACCGTGCGCGTGCCCGCCGAGCGCCTGGACGAGATGATGGATCGGGTCGGCGAGTTGGTCATCGCTCAGTCACGCCTCAAGCAACTGGCCGCCAGTAGCAGCGACATCGCCCTGCGCGCCGTCGCCGAGGAGATCGAACGCTTGGCCTCGGAAATGCGCGACACCATGATGGTCGTCCGCATGGTGCCGATCGCCCAGCTGTTCGGCCGCTTCCGCCGCCTGATTCACGACCTGGCCCGCGACACCGGCAAGACGATCGAGCTCTCGACCGAGGGCGAGGCGACCGAGCTGGACAAGACGGTGATCGAGCGCCTGGCCGATCCGCTGATCCACCTGATCCGCAACGCCGCCGACCATGGCCTTGAAACGCCCGAGCAACGCCTGGCCGCCGGCAAGCCGGAAACGGGCCACGTGATCCTGGCCGCGCGCCAGTCCGGCGCCGAGGTCGTGATCACCATCACCGACGACGGCAGAGGCGTCGACCGAGCGCGGGTCCGCGCCAAGGCCGAGGAGAACGGCCTGATCCAGCCGGGCCAGGTGCTGAGCGACAACGAACTGCTGCAGCTGATCTTCGCGCCCGGCTTTTCGACCGCGGCGGCGATCACCAATCTTTCAGGCCGCGGCGTCGGCATGGACGTCGTCAAGAGGACCATCGAGGGCCTGCGCGGCGCGATCGAACTGACCAGCACGCCTGGCCAAGGTTCGGTCGTCTCGCTGCGCATTCCGTTGACCCTGGCGATCATCGACGGCCTGCTCGTGCGGGTCGGGACTAGCCGCTACGTCATCCCGCTGGGCTCGGTCGAGGAGTGCGTGGAGCTGTCGGTCGAGCAGGACGCGCGCTCGGCGGGCCGCTGCCTGATCACCCTGCGCGACCAGCTAGTGCCGTTCATCCGCCTGCGGCAGATGTTCGCCACGGGCCTGGCGCCCGACGCCCACCAGAAGATCGTCGTGGTGTCGACCGGGCAGGAACGCGTGGGTCTGGTTGTCGACCAGATCCTCGGCGACCACCAGACCGTCATTAAGGCGTTGTCGGGCTTCCACGCCGAGGTCGGCGCCTTCTCCGGCGCGACCATCCTGGGCGACGGCGGCGTCGCCCTGATCCTCGATATCGGCCATCTGGTGGCGGCCGGCCAACGTCCCGACGCGCAGCTGCGCGTCGCCAGCTGATGAGGGTCCCGACCATGAACACCGAGCCTTCCGGCGATCCGATCGAGGCCCTGACCTTCGACCTGCGCGGCGAGACCTTCGCCCTGGAGGCCGGCCTGGTGCGCGAGGTGCTGGACCTGCTGCCGGAGACCGGCGTGCCCGGCGCGCCGCCGTTCGTCAACGCCGTGATCAATTTCCGCGGCCGGATCATCCCCCTGGTCGACCTGCGCGTGGCCTTCGACATGGGGGCCGCCGAGCCGACCATCGACAGCCGCATCGTGGTCATCGAGCACGACCTGGACGGCGAGCCRACCTTGATCGGCCTCCGCGCCGACAAGGTCCACGAGGTCACCACCATCGACCGCGCCGTCACCGAGGAGGCCCCTCGCGTGGGCCTGCAGTGGCGTGCCGACTTCATCCGATTGCTGGCCCGCCGGGACGGTGACGTGATCGTCATCCCCGACCTGGACCAGATCTTCGCCGCGCGCGGCCAATCGACCGCCACCGTCACGCCCTTCAACGCGCTCCAAGCCTGAGCCGGGACCTCACCATGCGTTTCACGATCAAACTCAAGCTCGGCATCGCCTTTGGCCTGGTCATCGCCCTGATGACCGCCTCGACCCTGTTCGGCATCAGTGCGCTGGGCAAGATCAACACCGCTCAGACGGCGATGATCAAGGGCCCGGCGGCCCAACTTCAGCGCGCTCAGTCCGCCAACATCGCCCTGCTTCAGGTCACGCGGGCGCAGAAGAACATGGCCCTGGCCGACGACAACGAAGAGCTGCATGGCCAGAACGAAAAGGCCGACAAGCAGCGCAGGATCGTCCAGTCGCTGGTCGACGAAGGCGTGGCCAAGGCGACGACGCCGGAAGCCAAGACCAAGTGGGTCGCCCTTGAGCAGGACTGGGAAAGCTACGCCGCCATGGATCTGACGATGCGGGCGGCCATGATGAACGGCCGTCGCGCCGAGGCCGTGACCATGATGCAGACCGTGCAGCGTCCGGTGACCAACGCCGTGTCGCAACGGGTCGAGGATCTCGTCGCCTACAACGTCCAGCGCCTGGCGCTTGCCGACGAGGAAGGCAACCAGACCTACGCTACCGCGCGCAACTTCCTGATCGCCGTCATCATCGGCTCGCTGCTGATCGCCGCCACGGCCGCGACCTGGATCGCCCTCACCATCAGCAAGGGCCTGGGCAAGGTCGCCGACCTGGCCAACGCCGTCGCCCTGGGCGACCTGGACCAGCGGGTCAACATCACGACCAACGACGAGATCAAGGACTTGGTCGACACGGTCAACCGCATGACCGAGAACCTCCGCGCCACCGCCGCGGTCGCTGACAAGGTCGCCGATGGCGACCTGACTGTCGAAACCAAGCCGCTCTCCGACAAGGACGCTCTGGGCATCGCCCTGCAGCGCATGGTCGAGCGCCTGCGTGGCGTGGTCTCCGACGCGATCTCGGCCTCGGACAACGTCTCGGCGGGCAGCCAGGAACTGTCGGCCGCCTCGGAACAGGTCAGCCAGGGCGCCACCGAACAGGCCTCCTCGGCCGAAGAGGCCTCGGCCTCCATGGAAGAGATGGCCGCCAACATCAAGCAGAACGCCGACAACGCCGCCCAGACCGAGAAGATCGCCCGCCAGTCGGCCCAGGACGCCGAGCTCTCGGGCGAGGCTGTCAACCGCGCCGTCGACGCCATGCGCACGATCGCCGAGAAGATCGCCATCGTGCAGGAGATCGCTCGCCAGACCGATCTGCTGGCCCTGAACGCCGCCGTCGAGGCCGCCCGGGCTGGCGAGCACGGCCGTGGTTTCGCCGTCGTCGCCTCGGAAGTGCGCAAGCTGGCCGAGCGGTCGCAAACCGCCGCCACCGAGATCAGCGCGGTCTCGTCGGACACCGTCAAGGCGGCCCAATCGGCCGGCGAGATGCTGACCACCCTGGTGCCCAATATCCGCCGGACCGCCGAACTGGTCGCCGAGATCAGCGCCGCCTGCCGCGAGCAGGACATCGGCTCCAGCCAAATCAACGAAGCCATCCAGCAGCTGGACAAGGTCACCCAGCAGAACGCCTCGGCGTCCGAGCAGATGTCGGCGACTTCCGAGGAACTGGCCGCTCAGGCCGAAGAGCTGCAGACCTCGATCGCCTATTTCCGCCTGTCGAACAACGGACAGGGCGCGCGCAAGCCGGCCCCGGTCGTGCGCCTGCCCGCCCGCGCCGCCAAGGCGGCGCCGACGAAGATCCCGGCACGCAAGGCTCCGCGCGCCGTCGCCGTCCAGCAGGCCCGGGCCCAGGGCTTCGCCCTTGACCTGAGCCAGGGCGGCCCGGACGCCGACGACCGCGAATTCACCGAATACTGAACCCGACAGCGACCAGTTTCCGATCGCGCCAGAGGACCCGGACCATGCGCTTTACGATAAAATTGCAGCTCGGCCTCGCCTTTGGCCTGATCATCGCCCTGCTTTTGACGGCGACCCTGTTCGGCGTCAGCAGTCTGTCCGCGACCAACCGCGACTTGAACGCGATGGTCGAGGGGCCGGCCGTGCGCCTTCAGGTCGCGCAGGAGCTAAACATCCACATGCTCAATGTGGTCCGGTTCGAGAAGAACATGGTCCTGGTCGACACGGTCGAGGATGTAAAGGCCCTCGAGGAGTCGATCGAACGGGAGAAGCACGCTTTCGACACCCTGCTGACCAAGGCCGAGGGCTTGGCCACGGCCGCGGGCAAACCCAAGTGGGAGGCCCTTGGCGGCGCTTGGGAGCGCCTGATCGCCTCGCATGAACGGGTCTATGCCTTGGCGGTCGCCAACAACGATGCGGCCGCCGCCGCGGTCTCGATGGGCGACGGCCGCAAGGCCGTCACCGAGGCCTCCACCCAGGTGCAAGAGCTGGTGGAGCTGTCGCAGGCCCAGATGACCGCCGCCACCGAGGAAGCCGACGCCGACTTCGCCAAGGTCCGCAACAGCCTGATCGTTCTGGCCGCCGTGTCGCTGCTGATCGCCGTGGGCGCGGCCCTCTACATCTCTTTGGCGGTCAGCAAGGGCCTCGAACGCGCTTCGGACGCGGTTCGCGCGGTGGCCGACGGCGATCTGACCAAAACCGTCGACATCACCACCAAGGACGAGATCGGCGACCTGCTGGGCCATGTGAACGTCATGATCGAGCGCCTGCGCGGCGTGGTCTCCGACGCGATCTCGGCCTCGGAGAACGTCTCGGCGGGCAGCCAGGAACTGTCGGCCGCCTCGGAACAGGTCAGCCAGGGCGCTACCGAGCAGGCCTCGTCGGCCGAAGAGGCCTCGGCCTCGATGGAAGAGATGGCCTCGAACATCAAGCAAAACGCCGACAACGCCGCCCAGACCGAGAAGATCGCCCGTCAGTCGGCCCAGGACGCCGAAGTCTCGGGCCAGGCCGTGGCCAAGGCGGTCGACGCCATGCAGACGATCGCCGAGAAGATCACCATCGTGCAGGAGATCGCTCGCCAGACCGATCTGCTGGCCCTGAATGCGGCCGTCGAGGCCGCCCGGGCCGGCGAGCACGGTCGCGGCTTCGCCGTCGTCGCCTCGGAAGTCCGCAAGCTGGCCGAGCGGTCGCAGACCGCCGCCACCGAGATCGGCGCGGTGTCCTCGGAAACGGTCAAGGCCGC